>DEST01000081.1 GCA_002361365.1 Alphaproteobacteria bacterium UBA3307 | reverse complement strand
CCAATAATAAACGCCTGGGCCAAACCGTCCGGACTCGGCTGTACAGCATAAGAAATACTTATCCCTAACTGACTGCCATCCCCCAACAATTTCTTGAAAGATTCATTATCCTGCGGCGTGGTGATAATCAATATATCCTTTATCCCCGCTAACATCAACGTGCTAAGTGGATAATAAATCATCGGCTTGTCATAAACCGGCAAAAGCTGCTTTGAAATCGTTTGTGTGAGTGGATATAGCCTGCTACCACTTCCACCGGCCAATAAAATTCCTTTCATAAGTAGTCACTCCTTAAATTTATGCGACGATTTTTACAAATATGGGGAAGTATAAATCAAAAAACATATATTTTCCAGTAAAAAATACATAAAGTCGAAAAAGATATGCATATATCAGAATCCGGTATTTTATGTATCTTAAATCAGAGTTATTTTTTATCAATTAGCAGCTTTTATTAGCAATTTTGATTTTTGCGATTTTCATAAAAGAAAAAGCCTCGTAAAAACAAGGCTTTGTTCTATTTTTGGCTCCGACTGTCGGATTCGAACCAACGACCAATCGGTTAACAGCCGATTGCTCTACCGCTGAGCTAAGTCGGAATATTTCTTGGAGGCCGGTACCGGAATTGAACCGATATAGAAGGATTTGCAATCCTCTGCATGAGCCATTCTGCCAACCGGCCACTTCGCTACCTGAGCACTCAACTCACTCAACAAAGAACATTTATATATATTTTTTTATAAACGTCAATAGTTTTTTTTATATTTTTGCATTTTTTATTTTTGCCTGTGCAAAACTTTATTTTTTCTGGTAATTTTTTGCTTATATATTATATACTTACCCAAATTTTATGGAGAATGTTTATGAAAATTGCCATTGCTGCCGACCACGGCGGGTTCAAACTTAAAGAAGCTTTAAAAAAATATTATGCCGCATCTAATATGATTGATTTAGGTACGTATTCGGCAGATTCGGTTGATTATCCCGATTATGCTCATAAAATGGTGCAAACTATTTTGCATAAAGAAGCTGATTTGGGAATTTTGATTTGTGGTACCGGAGTCGGTATTTCTATTGCCGCTAATCGATATAAAGGAATCCGTGCCGCACTGCTGTATTCAGATGAGGTTGCAAGACTAGCTAAAGCGCATAATGATGCCAATATTATAGTTTTCGGCGGACGCACAATGTCTGTTGATGATGTGATTAAACGTATTGATATTTTTTTGCATACATCGTATGAAAACGGACGTCACCAACAGCGCCTTAATAAAATAGAAGAAACGGAGTAGAAAATGGATTTTGAACAAAATTTACAAACAGAAGATGCTGATATCGCGGCAATTATTTCTAAGGAACTGAAAAGACAGCAGGAACAAGTGGAGTTAATCGCTTCCGAAAATATTGTGTCGCGAGCGGTTATGGAAGCTCAGGGTTCGATTCTGACCAACAAATATGCAGAAGGGTATCCGGCACATCGCTATTATTGCGGTTGTGAATTTATTGATGAAATCGAATCGTTGGCTCAAGAACGGGCAAAGCAGCTTTTCGGGGCAAAATATGTTAATGTACAACCACACTCAGGTTCTCAGGCTAATATGGCTGTGTATGTAGCGTTGATGCAGGCAGGTGATACACTGATGGGGATGAGTTTAGATGCCGGGGGGCACTTGACGCACGGTTCCTCCGTTTCTCTTTCGGGAAAAATGTTTCATGCCGTGCAATATGGCGTGTGTAAAGATTCAGGACTGATAAACTATGATGCGGCGGAAAAAATGGCACTTGAATACAAACCGCGCGTAATTGTTGCCGGCGGTTCAGCCTATCCGCGGCAGATTGATTTTGCCCGTTTTCGTAAAATTGCCGACAAAGTCGGGGCTTGGCTGATGGTAGATATGGCCCATTTTGCCGGACTTGTTGCCGGTGGTGTGCATCCAAACCCGCTTGAATTTGCCGATGTCGTGACAACAACAACACATAAAACATTGCGTGGGCCGCGCGGCGGTATGATACTTACCAATAATGAAACAATTTATAAAAAGGTTAATTCAGCCGTGTTTCCGGGAACTCAAGGTGGACCACTCGAGCACGTTATTGCCGGAAAAGCCGTGTGCTTTAAGGAAGATTTGACTCCGCAATTTCGGAAATATGCCGCACAGGTGATTAAAAATGCTCATGTGCTCGGAGAAACTCTGATTAAACGCGGACTGGCATTGGTTTCCGGCGGCACCGATACGCATTTGGTGTTGGTGGATTTACGCCCTAAAGGTCTTACCGGAGATGTAGTTACTACGGCTTTGGAAAAAGCGCATATCACCTGTAACAAAAATGCGATTCCGTTTGACCCGCAGCCGCCACGTGTGACTTCCGGCGTGCGTTTGGGAACTCCGGCCGGCACTACGCGCGGGTTTAAAGAACAAGAATTTGAGCTAATAGGCAACTGCATTGGTGATGTGGTAGATGCATTGGCTCAGTCGGGCAATGCCGACGAGGTGATTGCTCAAACCAAGCAAAAAATTGTGGCACTGTGCCGCAATTTTCCAATTTATCGATAGAAAGGAACTGTAAACTATGATTAAAAACTTTTTAAATGAATTTAAAACATTCGCCATGCGCGGCAATGTGATGGATATGGCCGTCGGT
>DEST01000058.1 GCA_002361365.1 Alphaproteobacteria bacterium UBA3307 | reverse complement strand
GTGTTTTGCCATAACGTTTGAGCCAAATACGGCCGTTACTCCATTCGGGGCATAAGTCAGCCACACAAGCCCAAAAAGCATCGGAATGGTCAGGATGTTTGAGATGAGATACTTCGTGTGCCATCAGATAATCAATAACAAAATCCGGTGCTAAAGCAATGCGCCAACTGTAATTGATATGATGTAAGGTTGAGCAACTTCCCCAACGTGATGATGTATCTTTTATACTGACACCTGTTAGTTTTTGCTCTATTTTTTGCGCTAAAGTCAAAGAACGATTATAAAAATTTTCTTTGGCGCATTTTTTTATATAATCCTTGACTCGGCGGTGGATAAATTCGCTTTCACCTGAAACGCAAAGTTTGTCATTTTCAAGCCAAACTCCGCGATGCGCCTCCGGATGATGTTCAATAGTCACACTTTGTCCAAACAGCAAAAATACCTCACCATCAACAAAGTATTTAACTTTCGGTAATTTATTTAGAGCCTTGACAATCCAATCCATATGCTCATTTACAAAATTAACTGCTTGTTTTTGAGAACAAAGGCGTGGCACTGAAAGCACCGGAATACGTTCTTTTTCATCTATTTTTAATGTCAGTTTGCAACAGGAACGTGACGGCACGACCTTGATATCCATACCGACTGTTGCCGCAATATCAAAGGTCTTGCCAGTCAACAATGTAATCTTCATAATCTTTTACCTTTGTTTCGTTAACGAGTTTCCTTCCGGCAAGAGAATTTCCGGATTCGGCCACACTTGCAGCCTTACCGGTTATCAGCGGATGCCAATTCGGTAAGTCATAACCGTTGTCAAGCAGCCAATAAGCGCAGGTTTTCGGCAGCCAACGCGGTTTTTCACGCACAGCGGCAAGGTTGATGTTGCGGCAATCCGGAACAACTTCAAAACGATGCTCATATATTTTGCATAAACAACTTTTACAATCCAAAAATCGGCAGTGTGTGTTCGTAAAGTGTATTTTTCCTTTGATTTCCAGTTTGTTTAAACAGCATTTTCCGCAGCCATCGCATAGTGCTTCCCATTCGGATGTGTTCATATCCTCAAGGCGCTTATGCCTCCAAAATTCCGGTTCAAGCCTCTTAAATTCATCGACTCGCGCCTGCGGACTGAAGGATTCCTTAATTTCGTATTCTTCGCTCATAAATCCTCCCAATCGACGATATGGTCTTCCAAATCGGCAAATTGAACTTCGGATTCGGAAACAGCTCGCCCTTTAATCGATTTTAGCGGCTGTTGCTTATATGCGGCATCAAATAGCTTACGATAAGCGCAGGTTTTTGGCATAAAAGGCAGCTTATCAACATTTTCCGGCGTTAGTTTGAGACAATTCGGAACCAGTGTGCATCGCTTTTCATACACCGTGCAGAGCCGATTTTCTATATCATAGTAGCGGCATAAAATATTTGTATGATACATATCACCGCTATCCTCGTCTTCCAACGTCATCAAACAGCATTTGCCGCAACGGTCGCAAATTGCTTCCCATTCGGATTCGGATATTTTTAGCCAATCTCTTTTATCCATGTTGCTCCGGTAACCTTTCATCTTCGGCAAAATTACGGAAAAGTGTGAATTCACCGTCCCAACCGAGTTTGACTGAGCCGGTAGGACCATGACGTTGTTTGCCGACAATCACTTCTGCCTGATGTGCGGTGTTTTTATCACGGATTTCCCATTCGGCGTGTTTTTTATTAAACGCTTCTTCCGATTCGTTTTCGGCACGTTTCGGTTCTGAATTATGAATGTAGTAATTTTCACGAAAAACAAACATCACAATATCTGCATCTTGCTCAATGGAGCCGGATTCGCGCAAATCAGACATCTGCGGCTGCTTATCGTCACGCGATTCAACGCTACGATTAAGCTGGGAAAGGGCAATTACCGGAATTTTTAGCTCTTTGGCTAAAATTTTCAAACCACGTGAAATTTCAGAAACTTCCTGTACGCGGTTGCCCTCACTTTTTTTATCACCGGTACCGCCGATGAGCTGAATATAGTCAATCACAATCAATCCCAAGCCTTTCGTGCGTTTCAGCCGACGTGCCCGAGAACGAATGGCGTTGATACTGACCCCCGGAGTATCATCAATATAAAGCGGAATATTGGCAAGCTCGCGTGCCGCACCGGCAATTCTCATAAATTCAGCCTCGTTTAAATCACCGACACGCATTTTGTGGCTGGAAATCTGAATGGTACTGGATAAAATTCGTGCAGCTAATTCATCTGCCGACATTTCAAGTGAAAAAAAGGCTACGCCGCGTTTATCCGCCGGTGTATTTTTATCACGCGCAAAAAAATCGGCAACATTATAAGCAATGTTGGTGGCAAGTGCGGTTTTTCCCATTGCCGGACGTCCGGCCAGAATGATTAAATCCGAGTCGTTTAAGCCGCCGATTTTATAATCAAGCTGATTTAATCCGGTTGGTACACCGGAAATGCGTCCGCCCTTTTGATATGCTTTCTGAATAACCGAAACCGAAGAAGTCAGCGCGGCTCCAAAATCGATAAATCCGCCTTTGGCATCTCCTTGGTCTGAAAGATTATAAAGGGATTTTTCCGCTTCACTGATTTGTTCGGCGGCGGAAACTTCCAAATTTTCTTCCATCGCGCTGTTGATAATTTCATATCCGGTGTTAATCAGCTCGCGCCGCAAATAACGGTCATAAATAAAACGGGCATAATGCTCGACATTTGTCAGCGGTGAAGCACTTTCCGCCAACTTTACCAAATAGGGTAAACCGCCGACTTGTTCAAGCGTCCCTTCTTGTTCAAAATAATTTTTGAGGGTAATGATGTCGGCCGTACGTTCACGTTTTAAGAGTTGTGCCATCGCCTCATAAATTTTGCGATGCGTGGCATCGGCAAAATGCTCCGGTCGCAAAATATCTTCGATTTTTTCATAAAATTTGTTATTGACGAGCAATGCACCGATAAGAGCTTGTTCAGCTTCAACGTTTTTCGGAAGTTTTTCAATATCAGGTTTTTCCATTTTTGTCCTTACTAAATGCAGAAATTTATATTTTAAATCA
>DEST01000034.1 GCA_002361365.1 Alphaproteobacteria bacterium UBA3307 | reverse complement strand
CGTCGGCGGAGTGTCGAAACTCCTCACACGTTAATAACTCCTCTTAATGGGGAGCCGACGGAATATATTGAATACGCCGGACTGTTCGTGTGCAGTTTCGAACTCCCCACCTTAAAGGAATTTAGGGTGGTTTTTGTTTTAATTTAAGCAAAAGAGGAGTTCAAAAAATGTCAAATAAAAATTGCTGCTTTATGGATAAAGAAACGTTGCGCGAAATCGGCTATGAGCTGTGGAAATTGCGTAAACAACGCGGAATGTATTTAAAGAGTGTAGCTTTTCAGACCAAGTTGCCGGAACGGGTAATTGAAGGAATGGAAATCAGCAAATTTATTCAATACACCGCTTTTCGCCGTCTTACCGAATTCTATGGCAAAAAAATGCGTATCGTGTTTGAATAAAATCAACAATTAACTTGAAAAATCAACTCAATATGATACAGTTAAACAATAAATGAAATAATTGTGGAACTTAAATATTTATCATTATGGAAGAAATAAGGATTATTTGTACACCGTTTTTGTTGGCAGCAATCGTTTTTACTTTGGCAATGCTGTATTATGACCTGCAATTCAAGAAGAAGAATCCGTGGTGGTCGCAAAATGACGACAAAATGCATTTGACACAGGCGGAAAAGGTTTATCGTCACGAAGAACGCCGCAAGCATAACAATGCTTTGATGAGTTGGGTTGCCGTATTGTTTATGATTCTGGGACTGATGCTTCTGATTTTAATTGCGCACACTCAAGGCGGTTTTCCCAAAGTCGGAAACTATTGGTTTTATTTGGTGCCGTTTGTGGGTGGTGTGTTGCTTGCTTATAGCGGAATTAAGCACTGGAAGTAACACAAATTTATTCCCTTTGCATCTTTATAATGCAGAGGGAAATTTTTTAAGGATTTTTGTTTTGCAGAAATACGATAAAAAACTTGCACGACGCATACATTTCGTTTAGTCTGAACGCTGGTAAAGGATAAGAAAATGATTGCAAAATTACGCGGAATTATAGATACAATCGGTGAAGATTCGTGCATCATCGACGTAAATGGTGTCGGTTATCAGGTGGCGGCATCAACAAAGACTCTAGGTAAATTGAGCGTTGGTGTAGAAACGACGCTGTTGACAATTATGGCTGTGCGTGAAGATGATATATCACTGTTTGGATTTGCAGATGTATGGGAAAAAGAATGGTTTAATACACTGACACGCGTGCAAGGTGTTGGCGCAAAAGTTTGTTTGAGTATTTTATCGGTGTTGACACCGATGCAACTTTCGCAAGCAATTGGTGCGCAAGATAAAGCATCATTTTGTCGGGCGTCCGGTGTCGGACCGAAGTTAGCAGCGCGAATCGTGACTGAATTAAAAGATAAAATCGTGACGGTACCGGTGGCAGTCAGCAACACTCAGCCTTTGACTTCAGTTTCCGATTCGACAGATATGGGGACACCGATTGTGCCGCAGCAAACGCCGGCGGCCGGTGCGGATTATGCTAAAACCGAAGATGTGACATCGGCTCTGCTGAATCTCGGATATCAGCGGTTGGAGGCATATCGGGCGGCAAGCAAAGTTGTGGCGGAAAATCCGGATGCAAACATTTCTACGCTTATTCGCTTGGCGCTTAAAGAATTTATCAGTAAGGATATTTGAAAATGAAAGATGATGCCAGAATAGTCAGCCCACAAGCACAGCCGGAAGATACACAGGTCGGCAACAATCCTGTCAGTTTGCGCCCGACTTCGCTTAAAGATTTTGTCGGACAGCGTGAAGTTTGTGACAACTTAAAGGTATTTATCGAGGCGGCAAAACAACGCGGCGAAGCACTCGACCACGTTTTGTTGTTCGGTCCTCCGGGATTGGGCAAAACAACGCTATCTTCAATTGTGGCAAAAGAACTCGGAGTCGGATTTCGAGCTACTTCTGCGCCGATGATTTCTAAATCCGGTGATTTGGCGGCGATACTTACAAATCTTGAACGCAATGATGTGTTGTTTATTGATGAAATTCATCGTTTGAATCCGGCAATTGAAGAAGTTTTATATTCGGCGATGGAAGATTTTCAGCTTGATTTGATTATCGGCGAAGGGCCTTCGGCGCGCTCAGTGCGAATCGACTTGCAACCATTTACGTTGGTGGGGGCAACCACGCGTTCCGGCTTGCTTTCAACACCGTTACGTGAGCGTTTTGGAATTCCGCTGCGTTTGGATTTTTACAGTTATGAGGATTTGCAGAAAATTGTTTTGCGCGGAGCGCATTTGCTTAATATCGAAATTTCAGACAGCGGGGCAATGGAAATTGCCAAACGTTCACGCGGAACACCGCGAATTGCCGGTAGATTGTTGCGGAGAGTGCGTGATTTTGGTGCGGTTTCGGATAAAAAAATCATTGATGAACATATTTCTGATATGGCATTGCGCCGACTTGATGTTGATAATTTCGGTCTGGATAATTTTGACCGGCGCTATTTAAATTGCATTATCAACAATTATGGCGGCGGACCGGTTGGAGCTGATACGTTGGCAGCAGCGCTTTCTGAAGAACGCGACACAATAGAAGAGGTAGTTGAACCGTTTTTGCTGAAACTCGGGTTTTTGCAACGTACACCACGAGGGCGTGTGATTTCACCACTCGGTTATAAATATCTCGGTATCAAAATGCCGCAAAAGCCAAGTAAGCAGTATGATTTGCTGACAGGAGAAATTGATGACTGATTTTGTGGTAGAACCGGCAAAGGGAGAAGCTATCGGTAAAATGTTTGCCTATCCGGTACGGGTATATTATGAAGATACCGATGCCGGTGGGATAGTATATTATGCCAATTATCTCAAATTTGCCGAACGGGCTCGCACGGAGTTTTTGCGTGCGTTACAAGTTTGTCAGCAAACCGATTTGGAACAAAAACAGACAGGTTTTGTGGTGCGTTCTTGTCATATTGAGTATTTGCGGTCTGCTGTTTTGGATGATGCATTGATTGTGACGTGCAAAGTAATGGAACAAGGCGTAGCAAGCGCGACATTGGCACAGGAAATTTTGCGCGGTGATGAAGTTTTGGCTACCTTGGAAGTTAAAGTGATTTATATGAATGTAGCTTTGCGACGACCGACGCGTATTCCGGCTGATATGACAGAAAAATTCAGACACTTTTGCTAATAAATATATGTAGCGAATCCGTATATTTTACCTAATATGGCAAAAATATAGCATTTATATATCATAAAGAATTTTCCCTTGACGGGTATCAAGTAGAAATAACCAATCGGCAAAATATTTTTGGTTTTGGCGTACAAATGGCGGAACTTCTTTGCGCGAGATTTTATCTGCTTTGAGATTGATGCTAAGCCAATACAGATCATCAATTTTATAAATCTCAAACTTATAAATCAGTCCGTTACGCATTACTATGTCGAACGTGTGCGGTACATTATGAGCCGTTGTTTCAGAAGATAACTCAGCTTTTGCAGTGACTCCGTTATAGCCGATAAAGCTTAAAACATCGAGTACACGCTGCATTTTGTATGAATGTTTTAATAAATCTGACAGCTTTTGCCCTTCATAATTTTGATTGCGGATAATCAGTCGGCGAATCAAAAATTCGTCAATACTCAAAAGCGGATATGGAATCCAATCCGTAGGTTCTCCTGAAAAAGGACCAACCGGACCGATAATATAGTAGTATCCTTTGTTTTGTGCAAAATAGGCATAAACCGAATCGTCATCATAGCGCGAACCGATGATTAGCTTATCTAAAATTTTGCCGGTATTATCATAGGTAATAACTTGTGTGCCGGTTGAAGAAGTCAGTTGATGATGCTCCAATGTTCGCGGAGTTGCCGGATAAACCATTTTTATCAGTGCATTATTGAGTGTTGTGTAAAAATTTGCTAAATGTCCGGTATTTACAAAATAGTCTTTAGCTTCTTTAAAATGCCATTCTCCGTTTTTGCTATAAAGGTTAATGGCTTCACTTTCGGGAGATTTGAGCCATATCCGGCTAAGCATACGCAAATTATTGCGCGTGTGAGCAAAGGCATATTCTCCGCGTACAATACCGGCATTGCTATTTTGGCGATATAAAAATGCGGCGCCAAAAAAAATAAGTGTTGTTACAAAAAATATGCCGGCATAGAGTAAGTATTTTTTATTCATTGAACAGCCCCTTAATTTTTTGGGTTTTGCGTATGTGCATAAATTTAAGCATCAACCACAATAAAAGTACAGCCAAAAGCGGCCATAGCAAGATAAATGTAAGCATTATGCGATGTATAATAGCCGAATATTGTGCTTTAAAATGGTATAGAATTGCGTCAGATTGTTTTTCCAATTCGGCAATTTGTTGTGCGAGTTTATTTACATTTTGCTGCGCTAACAGCGGATTGTCATGATTAGATGCTGATTGGTAATATGTTGTTTTCAACTCGTTAATCTGCTCGTTTAGTTTAACATACAGCGGTTCAATTTGAGAATATAGGTGATTATAAATTTTTTGTCCGATACCATAAGTGTTTGTATATTTTGAGCGTATCGGAAGTTGTTTATATACAGATATATCCAACATATCATCAATTAAATTGCGCAAAATTTCCATATTGGCGGATTTATAAACGGCTGTGTACGGATTAGCATCTTCTGAGCGAGTATCAAGCCAGAATTCGTCATCAGCCAAATCGGTATCGCCGATAAGTGCTACTTTTGCCGAGCCGGTTGAAAATAAGCTATGCGGCAACATCGAATTTTTTATGGTGGCATCTTGAAGCGGATTTTGCTCATATAGCGAAGGCAAAATACCTTCAATAATTGCGCCTACATATTTTTCTTTAGAGCCATTTATTATTGGCTTTAATATGAGATTTTTATTAACTGATGTAAATTCAAGTGCTCGATAAATATTAAGAGGTAAATCTCCTTGATAATACGCAATATCAGGAGAGCCTGAATCTGTTAATTTATCAGCAATCAAAATCCCCCATTTATCGAAAAAATCTATCATACCGAGTGGTTGTAAGTTAACAGCATCGCTTTGATTTTTGCTTAGCAAATCAAACAAGGCAATTACTTTTCCGCCGTTTAAAATATATTGGTCAAGTGCGTAACGAAAAACGGCTGAAAATTGTTTGGGATTTAGTAAAATCAGCAAATCAAGTTGCGGAGAAATCTCGTATACATCGTCGGTTACCGGAGTTACGTCATAATCTTCTTCCAGATTAAGCATAAATCCATTGTAGCGCTCCAAATTTTGTGTCGGGTCAAGATAAATGCCTATGCTTTTACTTAATTCTGTCGGATTGCTCAGTTTTAAGAGTGCGGTGTCTATATCTTTTTCTAAATAAGGAGTACGTTCAACCGCAAATTTTTTAATAATTATTCCGGTATTGCGGTCGTTATGTATCACTGCACCAAAATAATCTTTAGTTTCGTCAGGGTTAATTTCATAATACAGTCCGTATTCCAAAACGGCATTCTCCAGTTGGCTGAAGGGTTCTACTTCTGTTATGCTGACGTGAATTAAGCCGCCGGAAGCGGTTTGATATTTTTTTAAAAATCGCTGAACCTGTTGATAATGCCGAAAATATTCTACATTATGCGAACGAAAATCTTTGGCAATATAAACATCAATATAAATCGGTTCTTGTATTTTAGAAATCAGCTCAACAGTTGCCGGTTGTAATGAGTATATTTTATGTGCGCTCAAATCAAGGCGATGCGTGAAAATTGAGCCGACAGCATAATTGAGCAAAACAACTCCGAACAACAATAATGCGGAAAATCCGATAAAACGAAATGTTTTATGTTTTTGTGCAGAAGCTCTGAACGCCGGTACCATAATGTTTAGCAAAAGCAAAGCTCCGCCAAACAGCAAAATATAAGCAATGTCGGCAAAAGAAATTTCTGCCAGCAGAAAGTCTGTATAAACCTCATATAAACCGGTTTGCGGCAAAAATAACCATAATGTCATTATAAATACGCTTAAAATGTATGAGGCAATTATGTGTTTGTTAAAAGATGAAATCAGTGCTCCGAGAGCACAAAATAGTGTTGTCAGTAACCATAAACCGCAATATCCGCAAGCAATGCTACTCCAATCGAGTTGCAACCAAGTTGAAGTATAAAAAACAAACGGCAACAAAAAGAATGGCATCAGGCAACTCAAAGCAACCGCCGCGCAAAATTTTGCCAGTGTCGGAAGTGCGTAATTCAGAGGCTGAGTCAGCAAAAATTCGGCCGTGCCTGATTTATATTCTTCTGACCATAGACGCATAGTCAGTGCCGGCAAAAGCATTGTCAGCACTACAGGTTGCAAATAAAAAAGAGCATAAACTGAAGAATCTCTAATTGTTAAATATGCACCGAAAGTAAATGCCGCGCCAATTGAAATCAGCAGATATATAAATAAAATGCAATAAACAAATGTACTTTGAAAATAAGTGCCGAATTCTTTATAAAACAAACTCTTAAATTGTTGCATAGGTACCTCACTCAGCCGTTGCTTTTTGAAATGATGCCAATAAATTATTTGGGGCATCTTTGGTAAAGGTCTTTAAATCTCCGTTATATTGCAATTTTCCTTTATGCAATAGCAAAACCACATTAGCCATAGCTTCAACATCTTCTAAGGTATGGGTGGAGATGAGAACAATATGTCGTTTGGCATATTTTTTGATGATTTGTCTGATGGTTGCTTTTTGATTAGGGTCTAAACCTTCAGTCGGTTCATCTAAAAGCAAAATTTGCGGTTCGGCAAGTAAAACTGCTGCTAATTCTGTGCGTTTTTTAAATCCCTTAGAAAGAGTTTCGCACTTTTGTAACAAAACGGAATTAAGTTGCAGCAAAGCAACGGTTTCTTTTATTTTAAGGTTAATCTCAGCAGGCGGCAGTTGGCGGATATCTGCCACAAAATGTAAAAAATCATACACAGTCATTTCGGCATAAAGTGCAGAGATTTCTTGCACATAACCGATGTTTTGTAAAAATTGCACGCGATTATCAGTCAAACTTAGCGAATCGAGTGTTATCGAGCCGCTATCCGCTTCAAAATATCCGCTTAAAATGCGTAACAGTGTGGATTTGCCGGCACCGTTTTCACCCATCAGGGCATGCACTTCTCCGGGCTTCAGTTGGAACTGAACCCTGTTCAGCGCCTTGACGCCGGGGAAGATCTTCGTGATTCCCTTCAGTTCAAGGACGTACTGCGAATCTGGCATTGTCCCGCCTCCGTTCTTTGTTTTCAGGCGCGAAGGCGCCCCGTTTTGCGCGTCATATTCACGGCGCAGCCGTATGCCGAGGCAAAACTGTTTTCAGTATATGCATAAAACCCATTAGATTATATACTGATATTTGACAGGTTGTCAAGAAAAAACAGGCGGTTCTGTGCGACTTTGTGCATTTTTTGGTTACAGCTCAGCGTCCAATGTCATTAAGCTACGAATAAT
>DEST01000003.1 GCA_002361365.1 Alphaproteobacteria bacterium UBA3307 | reverse complement strand
GTTCGAGTCCCGCCGGGCGCGCCATTGTAAAATCAGGGGTTTGAGATTTTTCTCAAATCCTTATTTTTTTTCTGGTGCTACCCCGGTGCTACTTTTTAAGGGTATTACAAATGATTTTTTATTATTTAATATTCATCAGCACGCATAATTGTTAAGACTCGGTTTGTTATATTCGGGTCAGCGGCGTCAGGGCTTAAATATAAATAATCGTGGTCGTAATAATCAATTTTCCAAAAATAAGTTATGCCGTCAAAATCAAAAGCTCCAAAATCATGCTCGCCGTAAGGGTCGTTAGATTTATTAAAATCATCAAAACCTTGTACCATTGCCAATATTGCGGCTTGTTCTTGTGTAGACAATGAAGCTACGCCCACAGTTCGTAATACTTTACCACCGCTAAAAGTTTTGCGAAATTGGTCGTTAAGTTCTCTTATTTTATTTATAGCCATATTTTTACCTTTCGTTTTTACCGATTATAAATGCGAATCTACAATGGTTCAAGGTCTAAAATTTAAAAATATTTTGATTTTTTAGATACTTATATATTGAACTGTTGTAAAAATGACTTTAAAATTAAGTATGACAGATTTTGTCGGTATAGCGGTTTAGAGTTTTATAAAACGTAGCAGAAGAGGTTTATATGCAAAATATAGATAAAAGCAAAATTTATAAAATCGACAGTAAGCAACAGCTTATTGAAATGATTAAGCAATACCCGCTAATTCGCATTTTAACGAATGGAAAGACAGTGTTTGCGTGGGAATATGATGTAGCCAATCACGATGAAGTCAGAAATGCTTTTACTGAAATTACGGACAAATTTGCTGCCTATCGCATAGATAAAGGGCGACTATTACCTTCGGTTAAAATTGATTTGCCGATAATACAAAAATTTCTCAATAAGTGGTTTCCCGATTGTTGGTATGGTAAGCATATTAAAGAATATGATTCGCACGAGGGATTACCACTTTTTCAAAAATTAAGTCCGTCAGAAGATTTTATTGCTCGTTGTTGGGAGTTGAAAATTACCGCTATGGCACAGCCGCACTGCACACTAGATGAAAATTATGAGTGGCATTCGGGAAAATTCGTTTTATTTACTGAAGATAATGAAATGCCGGACAGACTACCGCACGCACACGTTTGCGTTAATATCAATGATAAACAATATAAAGGTAATTCTTTGCGCTCAGTTGCTTGGGCAGATAAATATAAATCAATCTTCAGCGTGCGGCTGATTGATTATAAAACGGCAGAACAATATACACCGGAGAATTTAATCGTTGAAGAAGAAGTTGAAAAAGATTGCTACCTGAATATGCCGGAAAGCGATAAGACAGAATTGGTGCGTTTGCTAAACAAAGAAAAAACGGACTTATGGTGTCATTATTTATTAAGCAATGGAGATGATGAAAATGAATAAAATCAGCGATAAACAGCTTAAAACTAATCGTGTAAATTATAAAAGATATCTAAAAAATATTCGGGGGTTTTACGATGACTTTTTCTTATACGCCTCGGATGATTTTTTATTTAATCTTTTCTATATGATGATTCATAAAAAATTTATATGGTTTGGTAGATGTGATTACAGTAGAATTGCAATGATTTTTTTTATTTTTAGAAATATACCAACTAAAGAATTAAAAAATGCCGTTAATAATTTGTTCGATTGTATCGAAAACGAAGAGGATATTATAAAATTGTATTAAAAGTTCTGCGTGGAAAGTTGAGCAAAACAAAGAAAATTTAATTATAACAATTGAAGAACCGATAGGATGTTGTAACCCAAATGAGAAACAGGACACAACAAAGTATATCGTACCACTTTATATGTTGCATAATTTTTTACAGTTTAAGCAGTTGTTCTACAACGTTGTCAGCAAAAAATATGATGTCGGCCCTGATACGGACTTCTGGCTTTATGCTTGTCGATATTTGCTTATGGGAGATAAAGATTATAAAATAGCTTGGTGGGGCAATAACGGTAAAAATTTTCCTTATAAATTGCTTGAAGAATATAATCCGTTAGGTTTATCCGCCATTCCATATGATTCAAGAATACAAGATGATGATATTAAACGAATTATCTCCAACAGAAAGGCAACAATTAAGAGGAAACACCGAAAATGAATAAAGTCAGTAATAAACAGCTTAAAACCAAAAAAAAATGGGAAAACATTGATAAAAATGATACGCAATGGTGCATACGGCGAGAAAAGCGTATAAAAGTCAGACAATGGGCTGCAGAAAGATTTTATGACTATATTTCGTATGATTTTCTCTACAACTTATTTTATATGATGATTCATAAAAAATTTGTTCGGTGGTTTGGTATTGATTACCATAGAATCACGGGCATAATACGCCTGTTTCAAGATATTTACTCAAAAGATTTAGAAAAATCGGTACACGAACTGTTTGGCGGTATTGATTATGAAAATGAAGTTGAAAGTAGAATTAAGCGGTATAGTTGGAAGATTACGCCTAAAGAAGATAACCTGATTATAACCATAAATGAGGATATAGATTATTTTAATCCGAACAAAGAGCCGGAGAAGACGGAATATATTTTGCCTAAATATATGTTGCATAATTTTTTACAGTTTAAGCAGTTATTTTATGATGTCGTCAGCAAAAAATATGATGTCGGTGCCGATACGGATTTTTGGCTTTATGCCTGCAGGTATTTGCTTATGGGTGATAAAGAATTTATTTGCCGCTGCGGTCCTAATGGGCGCAATTTTCCTTATAAACTGATTGAAGAATATAATCCCAAAGGACTGGCGGCAATATTAAAAGAAAAGGAGCAAGTAAAATGATAACGGCAGAAAACGGAATAACCATAAATTACATTGGACAGAAAACCGATGATTTATATATTTCGGAGATTCGGTGCAACAAAGCAAAAATATCAAAGTGTAACAGTGTGTAAAAAATATTTATTAACCATCACAAGATAATATAATCAAAAAGGAGCTTTATTCATGCCGACAGCGTTAGAAGAAAAATTTGCCAGTATTGCAAAATATATACCGGAAGAATTGCAAGAGGTGGCGCAGAATAAAAATTTGGAAGATTACAAATATATTTTACCGCGCTTAAATGTCGGACATTTGCCTTTTAATTTTAAGCTTAATACTCGTGGCGGCTGGATTACACCGGACGGCACTTGGTATTTGCCGTCATTAACTGCCGGTGTTGACGATGTTTTGCGCCCACGCCTAAAAGATAGCGCAAAATATAACCATAATTTGCGTTTGCAGGCGTTTCAAGAAGGTTGGGTGCGTTTGGACTGGGAACAATCGGGTTGGAGTTCTAAATTTGAAACATGCGAAAATATATCTCGCAAACTCATTTTTACGCTCGACAACAAGGGGAAAATCAGTCAGAAACTATATTTAGCCATTTCAACAATTGCGATGTTATATGAGATTATACAGGCAAATAATTTGACTTATGAGCTACGCCTGATAACCCAATATACAAACGCTAAGCCGCTATATAAAACAGAAACCTGCCGCGGTTTTGAATTTTTTAATCTAAAATTGAATGTCATCAGATAATGAATCTGCCTCTATTTCGGTATGCTTGATAAGCAATTTATGCAAAATATCTGTGGCAAATATTAGCTCACGTTTACTTGCTCCTTTTTTATATTCTTTCAAAAGCTCGTACAAATCATCATTTTGAATGCGTTGAAATGCCTTAATATAAGCCCAAAATTGCTCTGTTTTTTCAGAATCAAAATACAAATACAAGTCAAAATTGTTTTTATTGATATATTCATCATTTTGTATCATCGCCTCAAAAACACCGGCTCTGTCTGACGGACGAAAAATTTGTCCCCAGTCGCCCTCATAAATTTCAAGAGATAAAGACGGCCAATATTTTGAAATTATGCTTTCTGCATGTTTGGTTTTGAAATTTTCCACATAAAAAGTTGAAGCGTTTTTATTAGGTGTATCCTTATATTTTTCGTTCCAGTAATTATCCTTAACAATGACCAGTTTATCAATATTTGCCGATTGATTTTGATATTTTTTTATTTCATCTTCCAGTGGCTCACCATATCCGGTAGAAGTGTATGTCAGCAACAATACCGGGATATTTAATTTTTGTGCCACTTCTTTTAGTAGCGGAATTTTCTTTTCCCAACCAAAAACACAGATAGCAGATATTTGCGTTTTAATCTCTTCGTAAGTGTGTGTTATATCTTTGATTAAGGCATTGGCTGACCGCTGATACAGATAAGCAAAACTTTGCTCTATTGGTAAATCTTTAAACAATAATCTTCTTTGGGTGAATAAATCAAATTGTTTGGCATCATACTCACCGCGCGGAAAACCGGACAAAGCATTAAATTCTAAATCGTGTCTGCCTAAAACGATAACTTTTTCAATCAGCCTTTCAAAATCTGTATTTTCAAAATTTAAGGCATTTGCTATTTTTTCGTCATAATTTTTGATGTTTTTTCGGTTATGTTTATCAAGTTGCTTTGCTACATTATAAAGAATGTATTGCTGTACATATTCACCAACAAAGTCACTGGCAACAACAATCAACTCGCCGTTTTTGATACCGCCTAATGTATCGTCTATTTCTCTAAATCCCGTGTATAACATCGCATTTCTCCAATATTTTTATAATACATAACTTATAATGTTTTGACAATGTGTTCAAATAAAATTTTCATATTCACAAAATCACGCTTTCTTTGGTTTAATCACTTTAACATCATTGCCCCAAGTGTATAAAAACCAATCCATCTCTTTTTTACCACCGGCATGAAATTTAACCGTTATGCTGCCATCGGCATTTTCGCGCATCTCCTGCTTAGGGTGAAAAACAAAGTGTTTTACCTCATCGGCAACATTTTTGCTGAACAGCCATTCCACATCTACCGGTGCTTCATGCCACGAACCGAAGGATTCTGCCGCATATTCATTTAGCGAAAAACCGTCAATATTAAATGTGTCTGGCAAAATTTCAACGCTTAAAATATTCGGCAGCGAATAGGTGCGCGGCTTGCCGTCATCGTTGGCATCAGTGTGCCGAGCGACCAAAAAATGGTCACGCTGACCGTATAAAAAGCCGTAAGGAATAAGTGTTGTTTCGGTTGTTTCTGTTTTGTTTTTGTAGCGATATTTCATTTTAATTTGGTGACAGCTCAAAATTGCCTGCCTTATTTTATCTAAAATTTCCGGTGCAATTGTAATTTTCGGCCCCGGATAGCAAACTAAGCCTTCGGTTTGTGTCAGCTCATCGGCATCTACGGTGATGCGATTGCGGTGCTCCGGCTTAATAAAATTGCGAATTTTCAGCTCTACCGTTGACAATAGCCTAGCATTTTCCGCCGTGCTGTAACGTTGCAATAAATCCGTTGCCGTCTTAAATACCGATAATTCTTCGGCAGATAGAGAAATAAAGCCGTTTAAGCTACGTGAAGGTATACGCCAACGTTTGGTGCGCTCACCGGTATCAACTTCTTCCATTTGCTGAAAATAATCATGCAAGGCTTCGAGCATACGTTCTGCAGTGCGGCGGGAGACATTATATTTATTTTGAATATCTTGTATTGAAACACCTTCTGCCGAAGCCTGCATTTCAAAAGACAAGTCAAATAAATCCATCATTTTGCCGTATAAACTCATTTTGCCCTCGCTTTTTTTAAGCGGCGCCGCAAATTTCTTTGTAAGGAAAATCAACTTCGAAAAGAAAGCTGACCGGAGAAATCGTCGCGGCGCCATATTTGCGGCTTGGTTGTAATGATTTTTAGAAAGGATGACCAAGCCCCTCGACAAGTTTATGTTATATATAAAAATATAAAAACACAAACCTGTCAATATCTGACGTATAAAAATTATTTTTGCAATTTTTTTAATAATTCATTTTGCCATTGCAATGTATAGTCAATTAACTGTCTAACCTTTGTTTGCATTTCATTCTCATCAGATAAATCTTTTATATCCTGAATTTTAGATCCAATTATACAAAAAGTAAACTTCTCCTTTTCTTTTTTCTCGACTGCTGAAATTAATTTTTTCATAATATTTTTAGTGTCGTTATCTATATTATTACCAGCTAATGCGCAATTTAATTTTAGTTGGCACTCAGTGGATGATTGTTGGATAATTAGTTCATAATCGTATTTATGCGTATCATTCCATGAACTTTGTTTCGATTTAAATTCCGGAAGTAGATTATCTAGCTCAGGAGTATAAAATTTAAACGTTGTTTTACAATTATTTATATTATCGAATTTAATTTTTTTCTGATTTTTATAATGGAAAAGCACACTTTTTATAATAGTAATAAGGTTACTTGTTTTATATTTATTAATTAATTCTATAGCTGTTTTATATTGCGCATATATTTCATTACATTTTTTTATCAGTTCATCATTATCGTCTTTCACAATATCTCTCCTTAATATGTTAATATAGTTGTTTATTAATAATCTTGATTCCGGTTTTAATTTCGCTATGGACTTAGTATTAACCAAAGTGTCAATAATATTTTTGTAGGATAAGGGATTCCATTCTGATATGTCTTCCTTTTCATTGATTGGGGTGTCCCCATCTGGAGTCAGATAAAACTGGTAGATACTAAAACCTTTATCTTTATATGTCTCATTGATAAATTCATTATATGTTGTTAATTGATTGTCATGATTCTTTGTCCATATCTTGTTTTCAATAACTATGACAATTTTTTCAGCTTCTGAAACCAATAAAAGGTCTATATGCTCTAATTCTCTATATACGCGAAAATCATATGAATTTAATTTATCTTTATCTTCCTTTTTTAATTTA
>DEST01000098.1 GCA_002361365.1 Alphaproteobacteria bacterium UBA3307 | reverse complement strand
TGCAATCAATAATAACTTTTTCATATGCAAATAATTTTGGTTTTGTCTAAGTATAGCGTTTATTTTTTAATTTGGCAAGTTTTTTTTCAATAAATGCTATTAAAAAAAGAGCGGCAAAAAATCCACTCCTTTTATTGTATTTATCTGCACTAATCACTCGTCTAAAATACGCGGTCGCATCAGCTTAATACGGCCGATAATTTCGTCAGTCAAATCTATTACCAGCGGTGTTCTGGCAGTGATAAAACGCCGATCAAAAACCACAGGTGCGCTTTTTTCTTGTGCCAATTCGGTAACTTTTTCATTTATTTCTGCGGTAATATTTTGCAAAGTTCTGCTGTATTCTTGAATCATACTATCTCTTTTTAATTTTAAAGATTTTAAATAAACATCAGAAAAGTCATCTTTTACTTTAGAATTTTTAAGATTGGAAATTTTATCTTGAGCAGAGGAAACCTCATTGTTCAATATATTGATTTTTGCTTCAAATTCACGATTAAGGTCATCGAGTCGAACACCACGCAAAACTTCTTCCAAATCATATACATATACATATTGAATCTGCGCTATTTGTTGCTGTAGTTTATTGATTTGTACTTGCTGATGTTTGATGTTCCAGCCAAAAACACCAAATAAAACTATAACAAACAAATATTCCACCCATTTAAATCCAGATTTTTTTCCAGTTTCTTTACAAGGTGTTTTTACCGTATTATTTACCTTTTTTTCTTTAGCCATTTAACTTTCTCCTTAACAAACAGATATAGGGAGAGAAATCCCTCCCTATACCCTGATTTTTGCTCTTGCTAGAACGAATAGGTTACCCCCATACGATAGCTGGCATCTCTGCTGTTGCCCCAAGCCACACCGGCATTGAGCATCAAGTTGTCTGTAATGTGGTGGAAACCACCGACCGCAACTGCACCGTGTCCGCTATACGCACCTGTACCAAGCGAGAGCGATGTATTGCCGTGCGCCCGTGGGTTCGGTACCAATGCCGACATCGCAGCCATCTCTGCCATACCTGTACGGAATTCATGATGCAACTTTTTATACTTGTGCGATAAATCGTTTACTTGATAATCCAAGCGATACATATTGCTGTCCAACTGCATTATTGCATCTGTAACGTTGGCACTTTCTGCAACATAAATACCTTGTTGGAACAAAGATACATCGCCGATACTATTATTAATTGCCGCAATATTCTTGTTAACTGTATTGCTTGTGCTTACTCCGTTAATCAGATTTTCGCCCAAATCAGCAGATGTGCCGATATTTGATGCCATTTGGCTGAGTGTTGTAGCTACATCATAGCCCTGAATTGCACTCTCATCATAATCAACCTTCATGGTATTATTGATATTCTGACGATTTCCGATAGACATATCAATTGCCGCCAAATGTTGCTCAAGCGTAGACCTACCGTTAGCGTCAACTACAGCCAAATTACCATAGTATTTACCGGCATCTTTCAGCTTGTCGGATAATCCATGAACTGTACCCAAGGTTGCATCAATATTATTAAGAGCATCAACTACCGTTGTCGGCAATTGTTCCGAACCATTGGTCAAATTCTTCAAATCTTTGTTCAAACCGGTCAAATCACCCATAGAATCGTTTAATGCCGCAATATTCTGGTTGACAGTATTTTCAGCCGAAACACCGTTTATCTTGGTATTGCCCAAAACATCAGCCTTTCCGATATTACCCATAATATTTTGCAACGCATCGGTTACTTTTTCTACGCTCAAGTCACCATAATTAGGCTTGTAATCGGCATCATTTTCAGCTGTTGGAACTTTCAGTTCTGCTTTCCAGTTGCCATCGACATCAAACTCTCCGCCCAAAGCTTTTTCTACATTTTGTGCCAATGTGTTCAAACCATCTGCCAAAGTGGTTTCTCCTCCGATTGCATTATGTTTAATATTCGCCATATTACCAATATTATCTCTGTTCTTTGTGGTTTGAACATCTACTGCCGCAATTGCATCTGACAAGTTCTCAGCGTCTTTGGCCATACCTTTGTAATCATCAGCCGCAAATTGTTCGACTTTTCCGACAACCTCATCAAGTTTGGCAAGCGACGCCGTAATGGTTTGACCGCTGGTTAATACATTAGCGTCATCATAAGTTCTGTTGCCGATGGAATCGTTCAAAGCACTTAAGTGTTCTGCAACTGTTGGCTTAACAGTATGACCTTCATCATCTGTTGTTGCCGCTGCCAAGTTAGCACCTGTCAAATCTGCAACATTACCTACTGTTGCCGCAATTGTCGCGGTTGTTGCCAACGTATCGGCATCGCCCGTGGTTACATTACTACCGGTATCAATCGCGCTAACTGTGTTATTGCCTAGTTTCAAACTATCGGCTTCGATACCATCGACATTGATAGCGTCGGCCTTAACGGTACCGTCTTTGATTTCGACGGTTCCGGTAACATTACCGTCAGCGTCGGTAGATTTAACGGTGATAGAACCGTCAGCGATTTTCACTTCGGAGCCTTTAGCACCGGTAGAAGTGATTGAGCCGTCTTTACCGAGGTTTACGTTGGTACCGTCAGATGCGCCCACAACAACGCTTTCGCTGGCTTTAACACTGCCGTGTCCAACCTCTACCGTATTGCCTGCGGCATCTTTGGTATTGATTACGCCATCGGCAATTTTTACATTATCTTGAGCATCGCCAAAGCTTGCTTCTCCTGACACATTCAGGTT
>DEST01000097.1 GCA_002361365.1 Alphaproteobacteria bacterium UBA3307 | reverse complement strand
AACCTGAATGTGTCAGGAGAAGCAAACTTTGGCGATGCTCAAGATAACGTAAAAATTGCCGATGGCGTAATCAATACCAAAGATGCGGCAGGCAATACGGTAGAAGTAGGTCACGGCAGTGTTAAAGCCAGCGAAAGCGTTGTTGTGGGCGCATCTGACGGAACCAACGTAAACCTCGGTAAAGACGGCTCAATCACTTCTACCGGTGCTAAAGGCTCTGAAGTGAAAATCGCTGACGGTTCTATCACCGTTAAATCTACCGACGCTGACGGTAATGTTACCGGAACCGTCGAAATCAAAGACGGTACCGTTAAGGCCGACGCTATCAATGTCGATGGTATCGAAGCTGAAAGCGGTGCCTTCAAAGAAAAAGTTGAAGTGGGTACTGATGCCGGTAAAGTAACGATTGCTAATGGTAATGTTTCGGCTTTGAGTGGTGAATTTGCTAACAGCTTGAAACTCGGTGATGAGGTTGTCCGCAAGATTGATACGGGCACGGCTCCAGTGACTGTGGGCGATGCAGGTACGTTGGCAACAACCGCGACAATTGCGGCAACAGTAGGTAATGCAGCTGACCTGACAGGTGCTAACTTGGCAGCGGCAACAACAGATGATGAAGGTCATACTGTTAAGCCGACGGTTGCAGAACACTTAAGTGCTTTGAACGATTCCATCGGCAACAGAAACTTTGACAACAACAATGTGATTGCAGATAATGATACAGTAACAGCAGCTCTTGATAAGATTGATGGTGCTCTCGGTAACGTTGCTCAGTTTGCGGCAACCGATGATGAAGGTGAACCGACATACAACGGATTTGCCAAAGGTGCAACCGATGTTGCCGAGGCTATCGTTAAGATAGATGCACAGGTAGGTGAAAATGCTAAGAATATCGGTGATATGAACTTTAATGAACAAGAAGTTGTATACGGAGCAATTACAGCAACAGATTTGACCAATGCTGTATCACAAGTCAACAGCAAAATCGGTTCGGCAGCTGATTTGGGAGTTGATGAAGAAGGTAAAGGAACAAACGGCATTAGTGCGGCAAACACAATTAATGCCAATATTGCGGCAGTTAATGCAGCAATAGGAGATTTGAAGAACTTGTCTAAAGATTTGAAGAATCTGACAAATGGTACGGATGAAGCTCCGACAACCGTTGTGGCGGCTCTGAATAATCTGGATAGCTCTCTTGGACAAATCCATGGTTTGGCCGATAAGTTGGGAGATAAGTATAAGGGTAATTTAGCCGCAGTTGATGCTAATGGTAAATCTACTCTTGAGCAACACTTGACGGCAATTGATTTGGCAATAGGTAATCGTGCAGCTTATACCAATGAAAATGGCTCCAACAAGTACACCTACACAGCAAACGCAGATACGGCGACAGCTTTAACAGAAATTGCTTCTAACATTGGTACTGCTGCTGATTTGGGTGAAAATCTGATTAACGGAGTAAGCGCATCCAATACGGTTAATAAGAATATTGCGGCTGTCAATACAGCTGTCGGTAATATTGCGGACCTTGAAGATACATTCTATGTTTCTGATGCAACTAATTTGACAGATGCAGTAAGAATCTTAGATGCCGATATGTATCAGTTATCTGACGCTGTCAGCCATACAAGAAAGGACTTAAAAGAACTGCATCACGAGTTGAGAGCAGGTATGGCAGAGATGGCTGCGATGTCGGCATTGGTACCGAACCCACGGGCGCACGGCAATACATCGCTCTCGCTTGGTACAGGTGCGTATAGCGGACACGGTGCAGTTGCGGTCGGTGGTTTCCACCACATTACGGACAACTTGATGCTCAATGCCGGTGTGGCTTGGGGCAACAGCAGAGATGCCAGCTATCGTATGGGGGTAACCTATTCGTTCTAGCAAGAGCAAAAATCAGGGTATAGGGAGGGATTTCTCTCCCTATATCTGTTTGTTAAGGAGAAAGTTAAATGGCTAAAGAAAAAACAATTAAAAAATCTAAAAGAGAAGAAGCAATTATTTCAGAAGAAGAAAATATTGCCTCAACAGAAAAAGCAAAAGACAAAACAACGGAAAAAAATACAGAGGAATGTCAGGTTGTTTTCGAAAATAAAGCAGAAATACAGCCAAATACCAATGTAAGCACTGAAAATGCGGCGGCGACGAAAAAAATTATGCGCTTATTATCCGGTGCAATAGTTGTTTTGGGGATTATATCTTATATCATGATTCAAAAATATGCCAAGTTGGCAGAAAAAGTCAAAGCATTGGAAGCAAATTTGAGCTTAGTGGAACAAAATGTTTCGCAAAATGTAGATGAAAATCGCAAAATATATGTGTTTAATATGGATGAAACCGTTAAAGGTATTGGTTTGCAAGAGAAAAATCAAAAATTTGAGGCGGATATAAATAACCTAGATGCCCAAGTCAAAGAAGCGCAGGCAACGATTACGGATTTGAAAGATGAAGTGATGAAAGCGAAAATTCTAAATCTTACGATAAAACCTTTACAGATGAAACGCGATGATTTGTTAGAAGAATATTCAAAATCAATGCAACAATCTTTGGCTCAAATTAACGAAGCTTTGGCTGAATTGGCAACAGAAAACAATGTTCCTACTATATTTATGAATAAATCAGTAGCGGTAAATACTAATTATGTGGTTGATGTTACTCCTACGGTAATTGAAAAAATAAAAGCAAAACAGCAAAAATAAAGGGTTTGTTTTTGCAGATATTTTGGAGGCTTGTTGAAATATGCGAGCCTTTATTTTTTGCGTTTTCTATTTTTATACTTGAAATTTGACGAAAAATATGCTACATAGTCCATAAATACCAAAAGGAGACTAAAAATGGCGGCTGAAGAAAATATGCAAGAAAATGATAAAGAATCAGTGTTGCAATCAGAAACGGCAGAAACTGAAGGCATTGGTGTTGATGCCAAAGAAACAACGATGGAGGAAGCCGAGGAAGAAAATACTCAACTTGTTATGATTGAACCATTGACAAATCAAAAATTATTTGAACGTGCGTTACTCATATTGCAAGCAAGTGCTGAGAAAAACGAAAATGTTGCGGCATATTATCGCTACTTGCAAATTAAAAATTTTGGAGAAGATGTCAGCAAAGAAGAAGCAACAAATGCAACACTTGAAGATGAACGGCAACAGGCTTTGGTCGCAGAATTTTTGGGCGATAAACTAGACGGAATAAAGTCTGATAGCGTAAGTTTGGATAGGTCTAAAGTAAATGCAGCGTTTGAAAATGTTTTTGCTTTGGTCGGGTTGGATTTAGATGCTGAAAACACCGATGAAAAGCGCTATGATAAAATCTTTAAGCTTCATACATCTCAGGTGCCTGATTTGTTGGTTGACTATCAAATTTTGCAACTTAATCGCTCAATTGCCGATATGTACATAGCCAAAGCTTCAACGGCTGAGCTGAATGGTAAAATAATGCAAATGGAAAATTGGTATTCCAATGGAGATATAAATCGCGAGCAAATTGCGCAGTTT
>DEST01000016.1 GCA_002361365.1 Alphaproteobacteria bacterium UBA3307 | reverse complement strand
ATGTGAGCCATGATGCCGATATTTCTATATAATTCCAATTTATGTGTTCTTGGCATTTTCTTTCCTCTTCGCTATAATTAGAATTTGTAGTGAGAGAATGCCTTATTGGCTTCAGCCATTCTATGCGTATCTTCACGCTTTTTAACGGCTGCACCTTTGTTAGCATAAGCATCCATCAGTTCGTAAGCAACTTTTTCGGTTGCGGTTGTTTCGGAACGCTTAACAGCGGCACCCAAAATCCAACGAATAGCCAAAGCTTGACGGCGTTCAGCGCGAACTTCGCACGGAACTTGGTATGTTGCACCGCCGACGCGGCGAGAACGAACTTCTACCACCGGCTTTACATTTTCCAAAGCCGTGTTGAATACTTCTAACGGATCTTGTTTTGTTTTGGAAGCAATCAAGTCAAATGCGGAATATACGATTTTTTCCGCAACAGCCTTTTTACCATCTTCCATAACATTGTTAATAAACTTTGCGACTACCTTATTGCCATATTTAGCGTCAGGTAATACTTGTCTTTTTTCAGCACTATGACGACGTGACATTATCTTATCTCCTATTTAGGTCTCTTAGCACCGTATAACGAACGGCGTTGACGACGTTTAGACACACCCTGAGTATCAAGGGTACCACGAATGATATGATAACGAACACCCGGCAAGTCTTTCACACGGCCTCCTCTAATCAGCACCACTGAGTGTTCTTGAAGATTGTGACCTTCACCAGGGATATAGCTGATTACTTCAAAGCCGTTTGTCAAACGAATACGTGCCACTTTACGCAAAGCTGAGTTTGGTTTTTTCGGGGTTGTAGTATAAACCCTTGTACAAACACCGCGTTTTTGTGGACAAGATTTCAAAGCAGGAACTTTGTTTCTCTTCACTTTTGGTGTTCGTGATTTACGAATTAACTGATTAATTGTAGGCATCACATTTTCCTTAAGTTATTAAATTTACACACAACTGACCGACAAACGCGCCAAAGCATTTGTCCTCAGTTGAGGCGGATAATAACATAAAATATTGCTAAGTCAACAAGTTTTTTGAAAAAAATTGTAATATTCTTAACCATTCGCGACAAGCTTGAAAATATGTTTTTTGAATATATCTTTTTCTGGCTAACAAAGGAGGTTTTTTTATGCAACAAGACAAAAGATGTAGTATTTGGCATTTGATTGCCGGATTGATTATGCTGGTGTTAGGTATAATTGTTTGGGCAAATCCGGCAGAATCATTACTCGGAATCGCTTTATATTTCGGTTTGATAATTTTTTTGCTCGGCTGCGGATATGTTACATTTTCACTACAACAATATTCCGGTTGGTATATGGTTATCGGTCTGTTTGATGTGTTTATGGGGCTGATTTTTATGACCAATCTCGGACTGACCGCGGATACATTACCGATATTCTTTGCTTTATGGATTTTAGCTTCTGGAGTTATTCAAATTGCCGGAAGTTGGGAAATTCGCAAGCTCGGTATGCCATGGGGATGGAGTATGTTAAGCGGTTTGGTCGGTGTAATTCTGGCTTATTACATTTTACACTCCGAACAATTCGGAGAATGGGCTTTGGTTTTGACAGCCGGCTCATATTTGGTAGTTTACGGACTAATCAGCATCGCCGAATATTTTTATTTCAGACATTATTGCCGATTGACACAAACTGCTTAAAGAAAATATTCATAAAAGATAAAGCCGCTGATTTTATTCAACGGCTTTATTTTGTAAATTTGTCTTAATATCTAGTTTTCATCCATTTTTTCTTTCAGTTTTTTGGCAACAACCGGAGTCACATCTGTCACATAATTGGTGCTAAAAATAACTGCTTTATTGCTGAAAATTACTTTAACATTATTCTTTTTTGCAACCTCAGCCAAAGTTTTATTGATATTTTTCAACAATGATTTCATAAATTTTTCGTGATCTTCAACTAAGGTATTTCTTTTAAGAGTTAAAGACTTCATATACATTTCTCGATATTCTTCCTGAAGTTTCTTATCTTTCATTGATTTAACTTTTTTCTCAGCGGCATCGATTTCTTTTTCCAATCCGACCATATCACTTTCAAACTTACGATTTTCCTCTGCCAGACCGGTTTGCATCAGCACTGCTTCCATATTGTATACATAAGTATGCTCAATATTATGTTTTAATGAATTTATCATATACGAATTATATAACACTATTCCCATTAAGACCAAAATCACAAATATCTGAATTTTTGATCCCGATTTTCTTCTATCAGCATCCATATTATTTCCTTCTGTATTATTGTCTTCCGCAGGCTTTACTTTCTTATTTTCTTTTTTAGAAACTTTAAGTGAATTTTGCATTTCCATATCGCCTAAATCAAGAGTTTGCTCTTGTTCTGAATAGTTAGCCATAATATCCCCTTCCGCAATAAATTTTTATCTTTGATATCTCGCGAATGTATAATAAATATTTTTATTTTGCAAGTATTTTATTAAAAACACTTCTTTTATTTTACAAATTTCTTGTGCAAAAAAACAAGGGATACTATACATTTTTATTAGGCGTGATAAAGTAACGACGTTATATGAACTTTAAAGGAGAACTTATAATGAAAAAAATTTTAGGCGCATTAGTATTTTGCGCAGGTTTAGGTTTGGTTTCTACGGCTCATGCCGTTGACTCTACCGGAGGTTGCGGTTTAGGTTCTATGGCTTGGCGTGGACAATCCGGTATTATTCCGCAATCGTTAGCCATTACCACCAATGGTTTTTTCGGCTCCAACACATTCGGTGTGACCTTTGGTACATCCGGTTGTGACCCAAACGGACGTATTACAGGCGGCACAGGTCGTATGATGTTGGCGTTTTTGGAAGATAATATGGAACAATTTGCAATGGATGCTGCCGCGGGTAAAGGTGAAACCATTGAAACTCTTGCCGGTATTATGAATGTTGACAGCGCAACATTAGGTAAAGAAGTTCAACAAAACTTTGCTTACATCTTCCCTAACGACAATGTTGAAGCCGTAGATGTAACTTTGCGTGTAATGCAAATTGCTCATGCATAATATAAGTCAGTCCTAGGTTGATTTAAAATGTCACAAAAATAAACACGTCATTCTGAGGCGCAACTAGAGTAATCTAAGACGAAACGTTTTCGGACGCTTTAGGTATTACTGCACATTCTTAGGATAAATATTCTTTCCGTCGCAAAACGCCTCACAAGATTCTTAGTTGTCACTCAGAATGATGTGTTTTTGTTTATAGAATTTTATGTTTCGTTTGTTTCTTATTTTTTATTTATTCTTTTTATCTGCCGCTGTTGCTCGAGCTGATAATCTTTCCAATTATGCTTATAGCAATGAATGGATAAAATTACTGCATTACCACAAAAAATCAGATAGTTACATAGGACTAATTAACGCTAAATCTTTTTATATAAGTCCCGACGGACGCACCAATCCGGAAGTGGAGTTACGTGCAGAAATTGCAGCATTTCAAAACGGTAAAAGTAAATGTGATTTCCCTGCTAGATTTAATGCGCTTAAAAAACAAAATCTTATTAGCGGAAATTTAAGTAATTGTTCAAAATATCAGCAATTTTTACACGATACACAACCTAACGGGGTTACTATTCTGTTTACCGATGCATTTATGAATAACCCTGCCTCTATGTTTGGACATACTTTGGTGCGGATTGATACTGCACGCAAAGGCACACAAATGTTGGCACACGGCTCCAATTTCGGTGCAGATTCCGGCATGGATTCCGGTATACCGTTTATCTTAAAAGGGCTTTTCGGCGGTTACAACGGCAAATATAATCTAAGTCCGTATTGGACAATCATAAATACCTATAATAATATAGAAAATCGCGATATTTGGGAATATCAACTTAATCTTACCGCAGAAGAAAGGCTTAAGTTTGTAAACCATCTTTATGAAATGAAAAGTGCGGAAATTCAATACTTTTTCCTCACAAAAAACTGTTCATATATGATTTTGGAACTGCTTGAAGCAGTACGTCCGGAGCTTGATTTAACCAAACATTATAATTATTGGGCAATTCCGCTTGATACTATTAAAACAATACGAAAAGTACCGAATTTAGTTGGAAAAATCAATTATCGTCCGGCCAGATATACTAAAATTAAACATCAATTACAGCAGATGAATCCGGCTCAATATGCGGCTTTTTTAAAAGGTGTTAATGAACATAATTATGATACACCTGATTTGACCGAAACAGAGCAAAGTCAGGTTTTGGAAAGTGAATATCAGTATTATCAATATGTTTATACATCCGGCAAAATGGAACTTAAAGACTATCGTAAAAACAGTTTTGCTGTCCTCAGAAAACGCAGTGCACTCCCCACCCCACAAGCCCCCACTGTTGAGGCACAAGACCCGAGTTTATCGCATGGTTCATTTCAACTCAGTTTCAGCGGCGGTATTCAGAATCACAAAAGCTTTGAACAAATAAACATCCGTCCGGCCTATACCGGCCTGACCGACGACAACTACGGACTTATCAGCGGTGCGGGTGTTAGAGTGTTTGAAACAGCTTGGCGTTGGTATAATCAAAAACATAAGTTGGTATTACAAAATTTCACTGCTCTTAATATTTATTCTTTAGTGCCGGCAGACCGCGTGTTTTCGCCGTATTCATACAAGGCTGATTATAGTTTGCAACGTGAATATAATCCACAAAACCAAACAGAAGGTTATGTGGCAAATCTTGAGTTTGGCATTGGTAAAACGTTACGTATAACCAAACATTGTTGGCTTTACGGACTGCTAAACGCAAACGGACAATATGGCGGATTTATTCCCGACAATTATTGGCTCGGACTAACACCGGAAGTCGGGGTGTTTGCCGATTTTTCTCCTTTGAGAATACACCTATCCGCAGAAAATACTTTTGCAACGGCACGTTTTGGCAATCGCTTAAAGTATAAAGCCGATATTGCTGTCAGCTTAAATAAAAACCTGTCGCTGAATTTTGAATATTTTACCTCCCACAATAAAAGAGGACATAACAGTCAAGAATGGCTGTCTGCATTCAAATGGTCATTCTAGCAACAATCTATTCCTCTATATACTTATCCAATGCCAGAATCGAGTGCAAATCAAAAGCCGAAGTATCTATATGCATAGAGAAATTTTTCGGTAAAGACATATAATCTTTATATAGATACGTCAAATAAAGTTCCGGTTTATTGACACACAGGAATTCTATTCCTTCAAACATCGTCGTTTTAAGCGGAAAAAACATATCATAGTCAAAAATACAGATATCTGTATCCGCATGATAATATTCTAAACCATAAAAGACAATTTCAGGTTTTTGTTCCGGTTTATGCTCTACAAAATCAAGCTGTTGTGTTGCCTTTTTAAAAAATTCTTGCAATTTTGCCCTATCCTTAACTTTTTTATTTTTATTTTGATATTTTGCAAGATATTTATTGATTTCCCGAGTACGTTCTATAGCCTCGTCCAAAGTAAATTTTTTGTATCCGAAATCGTTTGGAAAAATATCCAGCCAAATATTCGGTATATTTTTATGATATATTTTTATAAGATTATAGATATTGTTTTTATCACTATAATATTCTGCATATAAATCTCTATCGGGCGTTTCACGATTAAACAACTCGACAAATTTTTCATAATCTTCCCGCATCATACCAATATCAGTATCATCATCCCACGAAATAAATCCCTTATGCCTAATTGCACCGAGCAAAGTGCCATATTCTAACCAAAATTGAATATTATGTTGTTTACAAAAATCTGCCACCGTGCGTAAAATCTTCAGCATACCCAATTGCCGTTTTCGCATAATTCCGTGCGCCGGAGGCAACTTTTCCAAATCAGTACAGAAACGGATATAATCAAAAACATTTTGGACACTCTCATAAATATATCGATTAGAATATCCGCTCAAACGCAAAAAGCGCCAACCGAACAACTAATAATTTTTACTTTTTAATGTTTTTTCTACCGAAAATATTTTCATAGTACGCCCCATATTTATTATACCACGCAGAACGGTAGCATACAAATATAAAAAAATCAACATCATTTTCCATTCAAGGAAAACGATGTTGATGAGTATCTGTTTTAACGGCTTGTGTGTTCTTTAAGGATTCCGAATAAGCCGAACACCAATGTTCCAATACCGGTAACCGGTGATAAAACGCCCAATAAATCGCCGAGTCTTTTCGGTAATTCCATCTCGAAAAAATATTCGAACAAATCGAAAATTCCGCCAAGAGCACAAATACTCAGCCAGCAAACGGCAAGAGCCATTGTCCACGTTAGAAATCCGTTGTTCTTTTTTTCTTCTCGCAGCATATCAATCAATTCGACTGTCATCAGAAAAAACAGCCAAACCATAGCCCCTTCACACGCCCATATTCCGCAGGCATTAACGCGGCAATAGATGGCTTGTGCGACAAGCGGCAAGAACGAAACCAGCACACCGATTATAGCGACCATAAACCTTGCCTGTTCGACACGCTCTTTGCCCTTCTGCACACGATGGAACTTGTTGTAGGCAAATGCCAGAATGGTGCAAATTCCGGCAATCATCAGCACATCCCAAGCCGGACCTGTGCCAAGATACAAGCCGCCGGCAAGCAAGATTATAGGAACGACTACAAGGCAGATGTCGAACACTACGACCAAAAAATTGATAATTTTTTTCATTTTTTTGATTTTTTTGAAGGTAAAACAATATGTTGATAATCTCAAAATTTTCTTCTGTCAAAAACCTATGTTCGTCGTTATCTAAACAGACATCAAATAATACTTTTAATTCTTAAAGCAAATAATTAGGTTTTGTAACTTCATATTATGTCTATTCATA
>DEST01000108.1 GCA_002361365.1 Alphaproteobacteria bacterium UBA3307 | reverse complement strand
TTGCCGGTTACAAATTTTTGGTAATGCCTTATTATGATGGACACAAACTTCGTTATACTGATTGTACGACTTTTCAATTCTGGAAAAATTTTTTTGCAAGTTATAATACATTACCATCTTGTCAGCTACCGGCAAATTTTATTGAACCGATGCAAAATATGTTGCAATTATGTGCTGAATTGGAAAAGATTTTTAGTCAGTCTATCGGTATTTTGAATCGCTTTATATATCGTCATATTTGGCAACGCATAAAACAGGATTTGATTTATTTACCGACAAATAATGATTTGATTCACGGAGATTTAACTACCAATAATATTCTGATTTCGGCAGACAACAAGTTACATATTTTAGATTGGGAACAGTTGCGATACGGCTACATTGTTGAAGATTTATGCGGTTTAGCTTTAGAACTTGCCGGTTTTAGAGGTTTGTTCGGTCACACTTCTCGCCTAAAAAATATAATCAAACAAATGACACAACATATAGCATTACCCAAATCCCAATGGATATATGGTATGCAGATATTCTATATCAATCTTCTTAAAAGGCGTCTGGCTAATGACGAAAAACAATCTTTGCGGAAGCAGTTTTGTTTATTGTTGATAGTATACGGCTATTTCAGGGCGTTAAAAACGTTAGAAAATGTATCAATCTCTTAATAAGCCTGAATTTGCGGAATAACAGATTGCCAACCATTGTTATGTGTTGCCCCTTTTACTTTGATGATAGTTGCTTTATCCGTAACAAATTTTTGATTTAAAAACGGAGGCATAACTTCATCGGCAGTTCCGACATAATGAACTTGCTTAAATTGAGCCAATTGCGTACGATAGTTATTTAAATCAAGAGAATCCGCCAAAGGCAACACCTGATGATATTGTGTCCACGCCGGATGGTCAAGATTTCCGGCAATTGTAATGATTTTATGTATTTTAATTTCCGGATACAAAACCGAAATCAGTCCGGCAACTTGCGCTCCGCCGGAAAATCCGACAAGCGTTATCGGAGCGGTGCCTGTAATCTGTTTAAGAGCTATTGCTTGTGCTGCAATTATTTCCGGTGCAAAACGTGCGGTTGTCCAATATTTTTGCGTACATTTTTTATGCTGTATAAATTGGCAGGCACGTGCCATATAAATTACATTTGCATGTGTATCTCCAAATGCCAATTCGCGCACTAAAACTCCACGTGGAGTAGGGTCATTTGTAGGAATTCCGTTTTCATTAAAAGAATAACCGTCACCTTCAATATATACTTTATAGTCGGCGTTTTTATCAGTGATTTTTTGCCAAATGGCAAAATCAAAATCAGGTGTTTTAACTTCTGTATAAGCAAAATCTTCCGGAATATAGAGTGTATGGCAACCGGAAAGCAATATGCATAGAATAAACATTTTAATCTTTATTATCATAACATTATATATGTTATTGTATTTGTTCATATAAATCAACATTTTATTACAAAATATGAAAGCTGCCGGATTTTTCAACCCTGACAGCTTTCGTATTTTTATATTTTAAGACCTTTTTCTTTAGCTAATGCACAAGCTGCGGGACTTAAATCGTATTGCTGAACATAAAAATCCAACAACTCTTGTGCGTTTGGCAAATCGAGCATTTTCAGTTCTCCTTCGTCTGAGAGATTATACCTACAGATATAAGTTTCAATAATCTGCGAGGCATTAGGCAAATTGAATATTTTAAGCTCATTATGCTTACTGAAACTATTGCCATTTTGCACATATTGCCAAATAAGTTCCGATGCATTCGGCTGATAAAACATTCTGGAATCAGCGTTATCATTAAGCCCAAAAGGCGGAAGATTATGCTTCAACATATTCAAGAAGTATGGTTGCTCAACCAATTTAATCTCCACCGAATCGGGTAATTCGCCATATTGCAAATATTTTGCAAATAAATTTTCGGCATCTTCCAGATAAAAAATCTTGAATAGCTGGTTCTCAGAAAGCGAATATTGCATATTTATCAGCTTGCGTAAGTACAAATCTGGTCTGTTTTCTTTAAGCTGTTCTAAGGCTACAGCTTTTTCGGTACGATTGTCTATATACCAACCGCAACCAAAAGAGCAGACAATTCCGCAACCGCCGATGTTGATTATATCTGTTGCCGGCATATGTTGTAACAAATATCTTGCATAAAGTATCAGAGCACCGATAATGGCAATAATAGTAATGGCAGCCACATAGTTAAAGCTCTTAAGCTTTTTAACGGAAATCTCGTTTCTGTTAAATCCATAGACCAACAGGCCGAAGAGTACGAAAATATTGGTTATACCATAAGCCCCGTATACCGCGTCGTTGACCGGCTGTTTATCAGCAGTAGCCATTAAACACAAGGTTGCAAGAGCCATAACAACTACAAAACATACCTCCTTGAGATACATTCTGAAAAAAGTTTTGATTTTTTCCATAATAGTAGTATTTGAATGAATAATAAATTTCTATAATCATAAATAAAGTGATTATATTTGTAACAATATTTATTGTTTTTGTCAATATGTATTTTTAATTATTCGTATCTTAAGGCGGTAATCGGGTTCAAAAGTGAGGCTTTATACGCCGGAAAAAAGCCAAAAATCAGTCCGACAACGCCGGAAAATCCAAATGGTAACAATACATAAAATGTTGAAAGCACTGCCGTGATAGATGTTACTTTAGGTAAAATAAATACCCCCAGAATACCGAAAGCAACACCGATTAATCCGCCGATGAGAGATAGTATCAGTGCTTCCATCAAAAATTGCAAACGAATATCCCAGCTTTTGGCGCCGATAGCCATACGAATTCCTATTTCACGCGTGCGTTCGGTAACTGAAACCAACATAATGTTCATAATACCAATACCGCCGACAATCAACGAAATAGACGCAATAAAACCAAGAAAAATCGTCATAGTCTGAGAGGAACTCTGCATCATTTCCATAAATTGCGTAAAATTCATAATCGTAAAATCGTCATCTTTGTTTAGGCCTAAATTATGGCGTTGACGAAGCAGAGCTTTGATTTCTTCTTGTGATGTGTAGGTATCTTGTGCGGTTTGCGCCTGTAGCATCAGCTGATTTACCATATCCGGAAATTGGGTGCCGGAAACCTTTTTTTGCGCTGTTGACAGCGGAATGTAAACCATATCGTCCTGATCTTGCCCCGGACCGCTTTGTCCGCGGACGGTGAGGGTACCGATAACCACAAACGGCAATCCCTTAACCCGAATAGTTTTACCCAACGGATCAATGTCGCCGAAAAGTTCTTGTGCGACAGTTTGCCCTAAAATAACCACTTTATTGGCTGTACGAACATCATTTTCGTTAAAAAAACGTCCATAAGCCAAATCCCATTCTTTAATCTGAAAATAACGGTTATCTGTGCCGACGATACTGGTTGACCAGTTGGTATTGCCGTAAATCAGCTGTCCGCTGTCGTTCACTACCGGAACAGCAAGACGAATTGAGGGAATTTTTTCCTGTATGGCATCAGCATCACCGTTTTTCAAAGTCGGTTGAGAACCGCGTCCCATTCGAGCGCCTCCGGAAGTAGAGGCACCGGAACGAATCATTACAAGGTTTGTCCCCATACTGCGCATTTCATTTTCAATTGACTGTTGTGTACCGTTACCAATGGAAAGCAGAATAATTACTGCCGCCACACCGATAATAATACCGAGACTGGTCAGCACTGAGCGCATTTTATTGGCTTGAATTGCGCGGATGGCAATTTTAAGGATAGTTTTAAGCTCAATCATTTCATCTTCCTTGTATTATTGAGGGTATCCGAATGAATTTCACCGTCGACAATTTTGATGATACGTTTGGCATAAAGTGCAATATCTTCTTCATGGGTTACCAAAATAATTGTGCGGTGTAAGTCAGTATTGAGTTTAGAAAAAAGCTGCATAATTTCAACGCTCATTTTAGTATCAAGATTTCCGGTTGGTTCATCGGCAAAAATAATCGGAGCATTATTGACAATGGCACGAGCAATCGCCACACGTTGTTGCTGACCGCCGGACAGTTGATTCGGCTGATGATACATACGTTCACCCAAACCGACGCTGATAAGTGCATCTTCGGCTTTTTGCGTTCTCTCGGCATCACCGACACCGGCATAAACCATCGGCAATTCCACATTTTCAATCGCAGATGTGCGTGAAAGCAGATTAAACCCTTGAAATACAAAGCCGATTTTGCGGTTGCGGATGGTAGCCAATTCGTCAGCACTTAAGTTTTCGACATTTTCACCGTCTAAAGTATAGCTGCCGGAAGTAGGCGTATCCAAGCACCCCAATATATTCATCAAGGTAGATTTTCCGGAACCGGAAGGCCCCATAATGGCCACAAACTCACCAACATTGATTTCTAAGTCAATCCCTTTTAAGATTTCCAAATCAAAACCGTCGAGCGGATAACTTTTATGGATGTTTTGTAATTTAATCAACGGTTTCATTAACGTGGCATCCTCATTCTCATAGCGCGTTGATTATTCTTGTCGGTGCCGACTTTGGATACAATGACTTCATCGCCGGCTTTAAGCTCATCGGAGATAATTTGTGTATTAGCATCATCACTGACTCCGAGTGTTATACTGATACGCACCGGCTCTCCTTTGCGCAACACCCAAACGCCGCGGTCCGGATAGCGCTTAGTGTTATCCATATAAAAACGCAAAGCCTGATTTGGTGCAAGCAAGGCATTTTGTACATCGGCGGTAATAATTTCGACATTAGCTGTCATTCCTGGTTTAAGTTTCATTTTGCTGTTATCAATTTCAATTACCACTGTATAAGACACGACGTTTGATGTGGTCACGGCTTCGTTGCGTACTTGTACCACTTTACCATAGAAATATTCGTCGGCGTAACTGTCGACACTGAAACGCACTTTTTGTCCTTCTTTGACTTTGGCAATATCGGCTTCAACCACCGAAGCCTCAATTTGCATTTTAGTTAAATCTTCGGCCACGGAAAAAAGTTCCGGTGTAGAAAAACTGGCGGCAACGGTTTGTCCGACTTCTACCGCTTTAGAAATCACAATACCGTTGACCGGAGATTTAATTTCTGTGTACGAAAGTTCGGTTTGTGCTGAATTTAATGATGCTTCGGCTTGTTTGACCTGTGCTTTTTCGAGTGCAAGTTGCGCTACGGCGTTATCATAATCACGTTCGGCAGCTTCCAACTCTTTTTCGGTAGAATATTTTGAAGCGTTTAACTTAGAAATTCTGTCGAGTGTTTTTTTATAGTATTTAATATTGTTTTCCACAACTTCTACCTGTGCTTTGGCAATTTCCAGCGCGGCCTCGCGTTGAGCCACGTTAGCTTTAGCATTATCTTGATCAATCAGTGCCAAGAGCTGTCCTTCCTTGACTTCGGAATTGTAATCAACATATATTTCGGCAATGCGGCCGGACGCCTGTGTACCAATGGATACGGTCGAAAGTGGGTTGATGGTACCGGAAGCCGTGATACTTTCGGTAATGTTGCCGAGTGTCAAAGGCTGTGTATTGAAACCTTGTGCCGATTTTTTATTGCCAAGCAAATTGTGTACAAACCAGATAAGCAATACGGCAATAAGAATATAAATGATATGTTTTATAGTGATTTTTTTCTGATTTTGTGTATTCATTTTATACCTCTCTATATCTTTGGTTAACACAATAAATATGTATGAGTCCATAAAAAAATAGTGAATTTTCATAGTTAAAGTATAAAAAGGTATGTATATATACTCAAAAGTATGTAAATATTGAAGTGGTAAATAGAACTTATGCAACGGCAAATGGCAAGGACATTGACAATTAGAAAGATTAAGATTATGAATAAATTATTAAGGAGTAACAAAAAATGAGCAGTTTAATTAAGTGGATTAGTTTGAAACTTGCTAAAAGCGGCAAACATTCCAAAACGGCAGCACTGAGTATTATCGGCTTTGATACCAAAATCAAGGGTGATATATGGGGAAGTGCAACCGTGCATATTGATGGCCGAATCGAAGGCAATATTATGTGTGATGAAGTAATTATTGGTGTACACGGATATATTGCAGGTGATATTAAAGCAAAATCGCTCAGTGTTTATGGTACCGTAAACGGTACAATTGATACCGAAGATTTGTTTGTAGCTAAAGATGCCAGACTAATCGGTAATACTTGTTATACCAAAATTGCACTTGAACCTGGGGCTTATGTCGAAGGAACCTGTATTCCGCGAGCAAAAATGAATAATGCGGCAGGGAAGGGGAATCTTGCTTCTGAAAATGAAAAAACTGAACCGGAATTAAAAGCAGTTAAATAAATGGCAAAAAAAACAAAAAAATCCGATTTTATTTCTACCGGAACTGTGGCGGAAAATCCGCGTGCGCGATTTGATTATTTTATCGGTGAAACATATACGGCCGGATTAGTACTGACGGGAACGGAAGTTAAATCCTTACGTCTTGGTCACGCTAATATTCGTGATGCTTATGGGATAATAGAAGGTGACGAATTATATATCTCTAATATGTTTATTGCCGCATATGAATATCAAGGATATGCCAGTCATGCCGAACGAGGAAATCGTAAATTATTATTGCAGCATAAAGAGATTATCAAAATCATAAATGCACTAAATCGTAAAGGTGCAACGTTGGTGGCTCTCAAGCTTTATTTTGATAACCATGGACGTGCTAAACTCCTAGTCGGAATCGGAACCGGTAAAAAGCTATATGATAAGCGTGAAACTGCTAAGGAGCGTGATTGGGTACGAGAAAAAGCTCGGATTATGGCGCATTGAGTTTATTTATTTTATAAAAACAAATCCCTGAGTCATATTGCATAACTCAGGGACTTGTTTATTCTTGCTTAAATACATCCAGACCATTGACTTTTCGGTAGTTTTCAACAGCCTGTTTATAGGCTGCGGCAAAATCATACTGTTGTTCAGTATCTCTTAGCTTTGTATCCATCCTTCCGAGTAGACGATATACTTCCGGATAGAATATTCTGCCGCATTCGCACAGCAACTGCAACAGTTGCATAATTACGGACTGGTCTTGACTCTGCAACATAATATTGCAAAGTTTAATACCTTGCTCCTCATTATAAACACTGCAACTCAACAGAGCAATCAACAGAAGCAGAGAGTTCGGATGGTCTGCATTTTTAAACAACACATCAAGAGCCTTGTTGCATAAGGGGTACTTAGTATTGTATGCTTTCACAAACTCCAGCCAAGGGTCTGCCTCATGTCCGGTCATTGCAATGGTTTTTTGCATCAATGCAATTTCCTCATCTTCGGTCAGAACATCAGTATAAGTAGTCTCACTTTTGTCGTCCAGATGAGTATTGAATACGGTAACAGCCAACTCATGGATTAAGCCGTCGTTGATTAATTGGAGATAATTTTTTTTTGCCATAAAATTTGTATCTAAATTGTAACTATTTATTTTATCCTATGTTAGAATTGCTATTTTGTCAAGATAAAAATGATGCTATGTATGTACTTGACAAAAACAACAAATGGAAGTATATTGGGTTTGAACTCGGAGGTGAAGATGAAACTGCCGGAAAATATTAAAAAGTTTATCAAACGCTATCTTACACCGACAGCAATTATCGGTTCGTTTGGATTTGGAATATACGGGTATTATTCTCATCTTGAAAAGCAAAAAATTACCAAAGAAAAAGCTCGTATTGAAAAATTACAACAAGATTCGATAAAAAAAGCAACACAGACAAAAATACAATATCCAGTTTTGAATATTGCTTACCGAAATGATACTCTCGAAAATTCCGGAACAGCATTATATTTATATTATGCCGGAAAAATAACACGTTATTACGTTGAACACGATGACAGGTATAAATTACAACTACCTTATTTGGCTCATGAAGAATGGCATCATCATAATACCGAATCGGGATTTCGCTATAAATACTATTACTCACCGGTTGATTATTACAAATTATGTATGCACAACGAAATTTCAGCAAATATAGCAGCTATTCTGACAGCTCGATATGAATATTTGGCAGCACCAAATAAAAAAGAAAAACAAAAAATTATCAATCGTTATAAAAATACATACATGAAATTCTATTTTAGCGAGGTGGCAAAAGGTAATATAAAGCCGGAAAGTAAACTTCAAGAAGATATTATCCGAGAGCGCCATCTTATTGCTAATGGCACTCTTAATATGTGGATGAATAAATTTTCCGGACATTATCGTTCGTCATTTTATGCTATGCTGCAAACCTATGTAAAAAATATCGGCCTAGTCCCTAATCATAAGAAAAATTATGAGCATATCTTAAATTATATGTACACCATCGGCGGAGTTAACTTTGCTGATTATTTTGAAAAAGATATTACCTTAAAAGAAGATAAAGTCCTGATTGCAGAACAATTACCGAAAATTCGTTTTATGAAAGCCGGAAATATTGACATAATGAATATTGTCAATCAAAACTATCATCTTATGCAACAAGTAGGGATTGATAAACAAACGGAAATTTTTGAAAATTTACTGATTTCTTCTCAGCTTAAGTATATGTTGCGTCACAAAACAGAGGAAGAAATAAAAGAAAATCCGCAATTAGTAAATCTTTGCTATCGAAAAATTATGAACAAAGTTTATACCGATAGGTCTTTTACTAAAGTGGTTGCATCATATCCGTTGTTAAGTATAAACCGTTCTCATTTAAAAATTAAAGATACTGATTTTGAGAGTATTGCTCGGCAAATGTATCAATTTAAGGGAATGGATTTAACAACAATGATTACAGATTTCTCTGCAAACAATGTACCCATTCATACCAAATTTGAACAAGGTTTTGAAAATAATAAAACTAAGGGACTTTTTTATTTGTTTCCGCAAATGTCTGCGCAGTTAGAAAAAATATTGGAGCCTAAACAATCGCCGAAACTATCTCCGTTGGAGCCTAAAAAAGAAACAAAAACTCGGGTTAGTGAAATAATGCGCATCAATTTGCCTAATTTGCGCGAACCAATTTTGCTTCATGCTACTCCACAAGATGAAGAATTGATTTTTGCAAAATTGCGCGAGTTTGAACAAATACCGGATGTGTTTAAATGTTGTAATACTGCTGCGCAACGGAATTATTTGAAAAAACATAAAGAATATATTGATAGCCTAAAGAATTTTCAGAGCACAGGTAGTATTGATATTAGCCCTATGATAAAAAATAAAATCCGCACAAAATAAAATCCGCCGAGTTTTACAACCTGACGGATTTTATTTTTCTTGTTGTTCTTTTTACTATTTTGTTTTAGGGCGATACAACTTATAAATGTTATACACGCGCTCAAAACGATAATCACAGAAGACCACTGCTTTAACCTCCGGCAACAAGTCATATTTAACCAGAAATTTACACAGAAGATTGACATAGTTTACCCGCCATTCTCCGGCAATACACACGCTAATCAAGCATTTCTGAAGCTCAAGATTTTCCGCCGGGATTGGCCAATCAGACGATTCATTGGATTTTGGTAAATTATCCAAGAATAAATCTTCTAAAAGAGGATAGTGTTCAATAACAGCCATAATTTCACCATATTTAATGAAATTCATTGCGTTATGAAAGAACCAGTTTTTAGTTGATTCCGGCACTGTCTTAGAATTCCCCTCAGATTCATTTACAATACCAAATAACATCTCCAATAAAGCAGAGAGTTCACAGGTAGAAGATAGTGCAGTCGCAACTCTATTTCTGCAATTCGGATAGCGGTAGTCATCGTCAGAAATGCACGAATCGGCAAAATCCTTAGAGTAGTGCTCGGCAGGAATAAACTCAGGCGTTTCTTCTGCTGGGGCTTCTTTTACTCTGTTACGCTTATAATCCAAATAGGCAGCGTAACCAAAACGTCTTACCACATAAACACAAAAGGTAAGAACAATTA
>DEST01000085.1 GCA_002361365.1 Alphaproteobacteria bacterium UBA3307 | reverse complement strand
TCTACGTCCCGAACGTAGCGCTCTACCAGGCTGAGCTACACTCCGATAACTCACTCTCTTTTAATACATTTTTTTTATAATGCAACAAAAATCTTCAATATTTTGTAAAAAAAATTCAAACAATCGTATAACTTATTGATTATTGGATATAAAATCAGTAGTATCTTTTACTTTTTCCGTTTCTTTATTAAAATTTTCTTCAACGCCGACACGCAGTTCCTGAAAAGTTGCCCGTTGTGCATCATCCAATATTGCCTCAAATGCAATCAAACTACCGGCTTCCAAATTATATGCTTCTTTGCGCAATGCCTCTATTTGTCGCAATAAATTTTCTTTTTTTTCTTGTTCGGCTTCACTGATTCGTTGCGCTTGGTCTAATTGCTCAGGACTTAAATTCAAATTTTGCACATAAAAGCTTATTGTCGGGTCAAAGCTTTCTAAATCAACGATTTCTGCATCTTCTGCCAACAAAGACACCGGTTTTGCCAATGCAGTATCCTCCAATTGTTGTGCCATTGCATTAAAATTTGTAAAAATAGATAACATAAGTGCTATCATTCCATATATTTTAGCATTCATTAGAACATCCCTCTTAATCATTCAACTAACTTTTGCATATTTTTATGTTTTTTGCAATCAGCATTTTTGATTTGCACATATTTTTATTGCAACCGACATAAAGTTTGTTATAATTTTGTTCGAAAGGATATGGAAATGAGAATAATTTATTGCGGAGATATTGTTGCTCGCCCCGGTCGAGAGGTTGTGCTTGAAAATTTATCATATTTACGCTCAGAATATAAAGCAGATGCCATAATATTAAATGTTGAAAATGCCGCACATGGTTTTGGCGTTACTCCAGGGATTTGCCGCGATTTTTTAAACAAAGGTGCAGATTTATTGATTACCGGCAATCATTTTCTCAATCAGCGAGAAATTATTTCTTATTTGGATGAATGTAAGCTTATTATCCGTCCTGCAAATATTCCTTCAAACAATCCAGGGAGAGGATATACTGTGTTTGAACTGCCTAGTGGGCAAAAAATTCTCATAATTCAAGTTTTAGGACGCTTATTCATGGAAGCTGTTGATTGTCCGATTCAAACTATTGATGCAATTTTGCAAAATTATACTCTTGGCAAAAACATTGACGCCATATTGGTGGATATTCACGCCGAAGCTACATCTGAGAAACTTTCACTCGGATATTATTTGGATGGCAAAGTTTCATGTGTCGCCGGTACTCATACTCATGTGCCGACGGCTGATGCTCGTGTATTGCCGCAAGGTACGGCATATATTACCGATGTTGGAATGTGCGGTTGCTATGATTCTGTTTTGGGTTTTGACAAACAGGCTCCCATTAACCGCCTACGCCGTATGTATACAGCAGAAAGGTTGCTTCCGGCTACCGGTAAAGGCTCTCTGTTTGCTATTTTAGTAGAAACAAACAATCACACCGGACTAGCTGATGCAATTACTCAAATAAAAATTTAATGCAAAAAATAAAACAGCTTAATTTTATTAGGCAAGGACAGCCCTTTGTAGCCGATAAGTTTCAGATTGTACAATTTTTTAAGTGCAATTTTAGCTTCTTCTAACAAATTGCGGTTATGGCTGCGTCGCGTACTGTTCATCATCATTTTAACCGTACGGGCAATCCGTGTATCCCGCACGAGAGGCCAAAGTTCCGGATATTTCTCTTTATAAAATTTGCGCACACTATGGATACCAACCACATAATCTTCAAGTTTTTTACGGTTAAAACTACTACGCATAATTGAATTATCCGAGATTCGATAGCCGTACAACTTTTCGTTCACCCACACAAAATTCCGAGCTTTGGCAAAAACGCAACAATTATACACCCAATCTTCAAAATAAATCCCATTCACAAACGGAATATCTTTAATAAGCTCCTGCTTATAAAGTTTGTTCCACACATTAAAATGTATAAAGTTTTTACGATTCATCAAAACATTGAGTGCCGGTAGATATTCTTTAGGCTTGGCATAGTTTAAATCCGGTAGTTTGTCATCATCATAGATTTTACAAAAGTTACAACCCGACACATCGGCATCATTGTCTACCGATGCTTTATACAATATTTCTAAAAATTGAGGATGCACAAAATCATCACTGTCTACATAAGCAATATGCTTGGCTTTTGCGACAGCCAATCCATTGTTGCGAGCTACAGAAAGTCCCTGATTTGTTTGTGTTATAACCTTAAAACGCTTATCTTTTGCCGCAAATTGCTCTAAAATCTGTGCGCAACCATCTGTTGAACCGTCATTCACGCAAATCACTTCAAAATCACTAAAAGTTTGCTTTCGCACACTGTTCAAGCATTTTTTAAGATGTTGTTCCACATTATAAACGGGAATAATTACTGAAATGAGCGGCATTTTTTCTCCACACAAATTATTGAATTAAGCAAAAAGTTATACTTAGGATATATGGCACAAAAAGTAAAAAGTCAAATTAAATGTAGCAATTTTTCTCGTTTTTTGTGATTTTTTAGATTTAAGATTCTTCTATTTACAAAATATAACTTGTATTTTTTATTTAATGGTGTAGTATCATGCTGATTTTGTATTATTTTTAGGATATAGAATGAAAAAAGAAACATTTTCTTCATCGTGGGGATTTATCTTAACAGCGGCCGGCTCTGCAATCGGCTTAGGTAATATTTGGCGTTTTCCGTACTTATGCGGACAATATGGTGGTTTAAGCTTTATCTTAGTTTATCTGCTGATTTTGCTGATTATATGCAATCCGCTAATGGTGGCTGAAATTGCTATTGGTAGAACTGCTAAGAGTAATTGCGTAGATGCATATAGTGTAATAGGTAAAGAAGTCGGTTTGTCTCACCTGAAACTATGGTCGTTTTTTGGCGGATGGTTTGCAGTGGTAGGTGTTACCCTGTGTTTGTCGTTTTATTTTTTGGTTGCCGGTTGGGTTTTGTATTATTTTTTGGAGGCCGTCAGCGGGAAATTAATGTATATTGAACAAACTCAGTTGACGACAGAATTTGAAAGTTTAACGCACAATTTTTCAATTCAGCTCGCTTGCGGACTGATATTTTTGTTTGTTACGACTCTGATTGTTATTGCCGGCATCAAAAAGGGAATTGAACGCACCGGTCTTTATTTAATGCCTATATTGTTTGTGATATTTGCCTTGCTCAGTATGCGTTCTCTTACCTTAAACGGGGCAGATGCGGGAGTTAAGTTTTTGCTTACGGTGGAGCCTAAATATTGGGGTTTTACTGATGATGGATTTAGTTTTAAAATGCTGGCAAATACTTTTACGGCAGCGTTGGGACAGGCATTTATTTCGCTTTCACTCGGATTTGGAACATTGTTGGTTTACGGCTCTTATTTTTCGCCTAAAGAAAATATGTTTAAAGCGGTTAAGCACATAGAATTTTTTGATACTTTGGCGGCATTGTTGAGCGCTGTAATTATTATTCCGTCGATTTTTGCAGCAGGAATATCGGCAACCTCGGGACCGGGGTTGACATTTATCAGCTTACCAAATGTGTTTCAGCACTTATCCGGCGGTTATTTTTGGGCTTTGAGTTTTTATTTGTTATTATTGCTTGCGACTGTTACATCGACCATTTCCATTTTTGAAGTTTTGACAAACTTGCTGATGGATAAATTAAAATTAAAGCGCTACAGCGCGGCAATTATGGTAATGCTTATAACCGGATTTTGTTTTACTATGGTGGCAGTATCATTTTCCGGAGTAGCCGATATAAAGATTCTGGGACGTGATTTATTTACATTGGCAGATTGGTTGGTTTCAACCTATACGGCAACTATAGTATCATTAACAATGGCACTGTTTGTCGGCTATAAGGCAATGAAACCGATTATTCACAATATTCGCCGAAGCGCACACGTTTCCAGTGCGTTTACGCGCTATTTTTTGGTGACGTTACGTTATGTGGCGCCTGTTGGATTGGCAATTTTGCTGATTATGGCTTTTATCAACTGAAATATGCGTAACTTCTGATTAGCACTCACTTTGCCGCCAAATGGATTTCTTTTAAGAATAGAACACTGCCATTTTTGGTTTTGCCGACAGACAAGAATCAATAAACTCCGGACATACAGTGGATTATGTCTTATTCAAACGAAATACGCATCTTTTTGCCGTAAAATTCGGTAAGACGGCGAAAAGCGGTGTATTGGATAAATTTGCCGATTTCCATTCCTTCAATCACCCGCTCCGGCAATTTGGTCTGAAAAGCCACGCTTTTTAAATACATTCCGCGCTGTTTACGCAATTTCCACAGCTCATAGCCGATTTCGCGCAACGTTTCTTTATCCATAAAGCAACAACTTTTGTTTGACATTTTTTGAACTCCTCTTTTGCTTAAATCAAAACAAAAACCGCCTCAAATTCCTTCGAAGCGGGGAGTTCGAAACTGCTCTTGTCAGTCCGGCTTATTCAATATATTCAGCCAGCTCCCCATTAAGAGGAGTTATATTCAAGAGAGGAGTTTCGACACTCCGCCGACGACCTCTCGCCGACAAGAATTATATTAAGCTAAATCCGCAAAATTGCAAGCAAAAAAATTACGCCGTCCACGCATTTGGAATATGTTGTATCCGAAACGGCAAAGCAACCAAAATTGCATCAAAACGCATATCATAATGGGTAAATTGCTGATTATGCCGAACAAAACTTCTGGCACCGCGTAAAATTCTTTGACGCTGCAATGGCGTAATGGAATAGGCTGCGTCACGTAGAGTTCTGCGCTCTTTAACCTCAACAAACACTAGCATTTTGCCTCGTTTGGCAATAAAATCAATTTCTCCGGCGGTAGTTCCGCGTCCGGTTACGTAATTTTGCGCCACAATGGAAAATCCGAGCAAGCGCATATACATTCGCGCTAAAAATTCAGCAGTTTTTCCTTTGAATTGTCTATTCATTTTTGAGTTCCAAAGCCAATGCATAAACCTCGTTTTTACTAAGATTATATTGCGAACAAATCTCTTTTACCGCGGTTTTAAGCGAAGTTTGGTGCAGACGCTCTTGTAAAATTCCACGTACATCGGTTATTTCAAATTTCGGAGCAGATGGTGGCGGTGCAAGCATCAATACAAACTCACCGCGCGGTTCGTTGGCGGCAAAATGTGCCGTGACGGTCGCAAAATCTCCGGCAACAACTTCTTCATACATCTTGGTCAGTTCGCGTGCAACGGCAATTTCGCGCGCGCCGAAAACTAGGGCTGCTTGTTCCAGAGTTTTCAAAAGACGCGGTGCTGTTTCATAAAAAATCAAAGTGGTATCAATATTTTTAAGCTCATTAAATAAATCGGCTCGCGCTTTGTCTTTGTTGGGGATAAATCCGGCAAACATAAAGCGATTTGTCGGCAGCCCGGAGAGTTGTAGTGCGGTTATAACGGCGCATGCTCCCGGTATGGCGGTAACATACACATTTTGCTCTCTGCATTTGCGAACCAGTTTGTATCCGGGGTCGGAAATCAGTGGCGAACCGGCATCGGATACAAGTGCAACCGCGGCGCCTGAATTGATTAAATCTATCAGATTTTGTGCTTGTTTTTCTTCTGAATGGTCTTCATATTTTATAAATTTTTTACTCAACGGCAAACCTAAAAGCGTAAACAGCTTTTTAGCTACACGCGTATCCTCGCAGGCTATAATGGGAGCAAATCGCAGAATTTCTAAGGCTCGCGCGGAAATATCCTGTAAATTGCCGATTGGGGTGGAGATGATATATAAACCGTTTCTTAACATTTTATTAAACTTTAGCTTTACAAAAAGATTATTTAGCATTATTGATATTATATTGTCAGATATTTTGAGGAAAAATGCAAGTGTTAAAAAAAATCAGTATATTTTTTGTGTGTATGATGTTTGGAGCGTGTTCGTTGCTACAGAAAAATGCGGCATATGACCCATATCAGCACTATACGACAGATAAAAAAACGGTCAATATGACGGAAATGACGGATTATTCTCAGGTTGATTTAGGAAATGCCGGCAGTTTTAGAGTGGCGATGTTATTACCGCTCAGCGGCAGTGCGGCAACAGTCGGACAAAGTATGAAAAACGCCGCAATGATGGCTATTGGGGATATCAATAATAACAATCTGGTTATACAATTTTATGATACAAAGAGTACGGGGAGCGGAGCGCGCGTGGCACTTGAAAATGCATTGAATGCAGGTAGCAGTATGATTCTTGGCCCTTTGATGAGTGAAGAAGTTATGGCAATCAGCAGTGAGGCTAAAAATAAAGGTGTGCCGGTTATTTCATTTTCAACTTCTCCGAATGTGTTGCAAAGTGGAATATATTCACTCGGTCTTTTAAACGAAAATCAAATCAATCGTATTATAAAATATGCCGCAGATAAGGGGCGCTCGCGAATCGCCGCCGTGTTGCCGAATAATCAGAGCGGTGAAAATATGTATCGTTCGCTGATAAAAGCTGCTCAAAATAACGGTGTTCAGGTGGTAAAAGTAGGTTTTTATGCGCCGAGTAGTATGGATTTTACCGGCTTGGTAACGCAAATGAAAAGCGGGGGTGTTGATTTTGATGCGTTGTTGATACCGGAAACGGGAAATCGACTCAAAGCAATATCATCGATGTTCAGCTATTATGATGTGGCGGCACCGGAAGTTTTATTTATGGGAACTTCTGTGTGGGATAACAGTTCGCTAACTAAAGAAACTGAGCTTTATGGTGCGGCCTATCCGGCAATGCCGCTGAAAAATAAAAATAAATTTACCGAAAAATATAACGATTTGTTTGGTTCTGCTCCGACCGGACTAAGTATTTTTGCTTATGATGCGGTAGCGTTGGCCTCTATGGTGGCGCGCGAAGGCGGCAATATTTATGAACAAATTTTGCGTCCGGAGGGATATAACGGAATGAGCGGTGCATTTAGAATTTTTGCCGATGGTACCAACGAACACGGAATGGATATCTTAAAAGTTTCATCAGGCGGTAAATATGTGGCGGAATATGCACCGAGCCAATTTTATGGTTATCCGGCGCAAAACAGCTTTGATGCTTATGCACAAATGCCGCAGATTTTCGGTAAAAATGCCGCAGAATTGCAAAATACGCAACCATACGTGCAATAACTGATTTTTTTGCTTGCAAAAGAAAATGTTTTGCGCATTATAAGAAAAAGGTAATATTATGAAGGGCTTGGGGTTATGCTGCCGCCAACTCGGTCAGGTTCGGAAGAAAGCAGCCGTAACGGAATAGTATGAGGTCTGAGTCCCTTCGCCTCAAAAATGCAGAAGGTCAAATGGCAGAAACAAACGAAAATAAACAATATGTGGCACTGGCGCGTAAATATCGTCCGCAAAATTTTGAAGATTTACTCGGGCAAGATGCGCTTGTGCAAACATTGACCAACGCTATAAAAAACAATCGTTTGCATCACGCCTATATTTTGACCGGTATTCGCGGAGTAGGCAAAACAACGACTGCCCGCCTAATTGCTCGAGCTATCAATTGTATCGGTCCTGATGGGCAAGGCGGTCCGACAATTCACCCTTGCGGAGAATGTGAAAATTGCAAGGCTATTGCCGCGGATAGACATATTGATGTGATAGAGTTTGATGCGGCTTCTAAAACCGGTATTGATGATATGCGTGAAGTCTTGGACGGAATCCGCTATAAACCGGTAAGTGCACGCTATAAAGTATATATTATTGATGAAGTTCATATGCTTTCTAAAAGTGCATTTAATGCTTTGTTGAAAACATTGGAAGAACCGCCGGCACACGTTAAGTTTATATTTGCCACCACGGAAATCCGCAAAGTTCCGGTGACGATTTTATCTCGTTGTCAGCGTTTTGATTTGCAGCGCTTGAGCATAGAAACTTTGACCACATTGTTTAAAAAAGTTTTGACAGCGGAAAATGTAAGTTTTGAAGAAGAAGCGCTGAATATGGTGGCTCGTGCCGCAGACGGTTCGGCACGTGACGGACTTTCTATGCTTGATCAGTCAATTGTTTTGGGAGATGGAAAGGTACAAACCGAAACCGTTAAAAATATGCTAGGGCTTGCCGACCGTCAGCAGAGCGGTGTGCTATATGAAAAACTTTTGAGCGGCGATATTCAAGGCGTTTTACAAACATTGCAAATGCTTTATACCAATGGTGCAACTCCAATGCTGATTATACAGGATTTAATCGAAATAACTCATTTGTTGGCTAAAGTTAAAGTTGTGCCTGATTATATTAACGATGCCGCATTGAGCGAAACCGACCGCACTTTGTGTAGAAATTTGAGTACTGCCCCGATAGGGATTCTTTCTAAAATATGGCAGATGCTGATTAAGGGATTAAGTGAGTTGCAGTATGCAACAATTCAGATAGATGCGCTTGAGATGATTCTGATACGGATAGCATATTCGGCCGCACTTCCTACTCCGGCAGCTCTGCTTGAGGAATTAAAAAAAAAATCTGGACTGAAAAGTAACTCAACAACATTATCGGCCGTGGAATCAATCAGCGCCGATTCGCAAAAAATTACACTGGATACTACTGAAGATATGCTAAAATTGATGACGGCCAAAAAGCAACCGCTCTTGATGTATGCCGTCAAAAATGATATATCGTTCAAGTCGTTTGAAAACGGCAAAATACATATTGCAGTTTCAGAACAGGCTGATAAAAATCTGATTTATAATTTTCGCACATTTCTGGAGAAAGAAACCGGAAATGCTTGGCAATTTGAGATAGATTATGAGCCTCTTGGTGAAACTTTGGCTTATATTGAAGCAAAGGAACTTAATAGAGATAAGAAAAATATCTCTGAATATCCTTTAGTTAAGGCTATACTTGATGAGTTTAACGGTGCTACAATAGAGACAATAATTCGCAAGAGTGTTCAAGCGGCAGAAGATGATGACATGCTTGAATTTGACGGCGAAGAAAATACTTTGGAAACACAAGAAGATGAGGAATGAAAATGTTGAATATTCAAGGAATTATGAAACAAGCGCAGCAAATGCAGCGCAAAATGCAAGAAACTCAGGCCAAACTCGGTGCACAAGAACAAGAAGGCTCTTCCGGCGGTGGTTTGGTCAAGGTGGTTCTGAACGGTAAGTCGGAAATGAAAAGTTTGAGCATAGATAAATCTTTAATAAATGCCGAAGAAATTGATGTGCTTGAAGATTTGATTTTGGCTGCCTATAATGATGCGCATACCAAAGTCGATGCAATGATGGAAGAAGGTATGAAAGAAGCTACCGGAGGAGTTGGTTTAGGCGGTTTAAAACTTCCATTTTAGGTATTGAAAAGTGCAGGGCAACGATATCGAAAAACTGATAAAGATAATAGCAAAATTGCCGGCGTTGGGGGCACGCTCGTCACGTCGGATAGTTTTGCATTTGCTTAAAAAGAAAGAAACATCGTTGTTGCCGCTGATAAATGCCTTGCAAAATGTGGCGGATAATATAAAGAAATGCCCAATATGCGGCAATTTTGATACTGATGAGCCGTGTGCAATTTGTGCAGATTCTGCGCGTGATTCCGAGGTGATTTGCGTGGTACAGGATGTGGCAGATTTATGGGCAATGGAACGCGTAGGCTTGTATAAAGGGCAATATCACGTTCTGGGTGGCATACTTTCGGCGCTGGATGGTATAACTCCTGAAGATTTGAATATTGAATCGCTTTTTTCTCGCTTAAATAAAGGTGTAATCAAAGAAGTTATTTTGGCGTTGCCTGCTACAATTGACGGGCAAATTACTACGCACTATCTTTTATCAAGGCTTAAAGAGTATCCATTAAAAATCACAACTCTGGCACAAGGATTACCACTCGGAGCAGAGCTTGATTATATGGATGACGGAACAATACAACTGGCATTATCCGCTCGCAAAGAAATATAAAAAATCCATCTAATTGCTTATTACTTGCTATTTTTTTTACACGGCGCAAAAAATAGTGTCATATTGAGCATATTATCCGGATTTTAGAAGTGCAGTACCTGTGGCTTATATGTATTTATAGCTTTCATTTAATGTTTAAAACGAAAATTTAACCAAACAAGCGTATAACATAATCTGAGGAAGTAAAATGAAGTTTTTGACACGTGAAGAAATTGCAGATTTGGACTTTGTACGCCAGATTGTGACCAATACGGGAATTATGGCACATTCTTTTGAGCGATTGCCAGGAGGAACGCGTTCAATGGCTTTTGCCGCTGATAATTTGGTAATTCGCTTTCCTAAAGCCGAGGTTATTTGGCGCACAATGCAACGCGAAAAAAAAGTAATTGATGCAATATTGCCGTATTTGCAGAGTAAAGTTCCGGATAAAGTACATAAAATTGAGTTGATTGAGGAGGAATATCCGTTTTCTGTTTCCAAGCGTTTCAGCGGTAAGATATGTGATAATCGCGGAGATGGTGAACTTACAACCGGATATGATTGTTTGAGTTTAAAACAACAGGAGAATCTGGCACGACAAATAGCTAAATTTTTTGCAGCGATACATTCCATAGATTATGAAACACTAGATATTCCTTCGGTCGAAAATGATATGGTTGCTGCGATGGAAAGCTGGAATGTTCGTGCACGACCGGATTTTGACGAAGAAAAAGTGCGTGCAGTTTTATTGCAATTTAGTGCCGGCAGAATAGATTTAGACATTTATAAAGGCACAGAAAACGATGAGATAAAGGCGCTTTGTCACAATGATTTGAGTGGTAGTAATATGTTGATAGAGCCGGAAGAATATAATGTTTTGAATGGGGTAATAGATTTTGGCAATGCGCGAGTGGTGTCTGTTGCAGAAGAGTTTTTTCCATTGTATAAAATAAGTCGTAAATTAGCGCTTGATACATTGAGTATTTATAATAAAATTGTGATGTATCCATTATCTTTAGGGCAAATTGAGGGTATGGCTTTACGCTATATTGCATATGGTTTGAGCCGCTGTGTTGATATAGCTCCCAATACATATTTGTTACGGTTATTACATATGTTTTTGGAAAAATAAACAATTTTTCTGCGTTTTTAGGTTTTCTATAGTTTTTAGAAATTTTAATAAGATTATGCTTATTTTAATAATAATAAATATATTAGATTAGAAAAGTTCTATCAGTGACATAAATTTCTTTGCAAAAGCATCCGATAAATACTTTAGGCATAGTTGTAAGGTATAATAACTATTCTAGGAAGTTG
>DEST01000087.1 GCA_002361365.1 Alphaproteobacteria bacterium UBA3307 | reverse complement strand
GCAATGATGATTTTTGTATGGCAATCTGATATTTTAGTGTCATACAGAAAGTTAATATATGCTTTTATATCAGCATATTGTATTGCTGTATCATATTTTGTATATTCGAGTATAAATGCTCCGGACACGGATGATTATAGTATTCCTTTTTCTGAATATATGTCATCAAGATGAATATAACGAGCTTTGTCGCTAAAAGAAGGAGGCCTTGTGGCCTCCTTTACTTTTTTGAAAAAGTAAACATCTGGTCCCAAAGTTTATGAAATTTGTTTTATTCTGTTTTCTATCAATGCCTTTATTTGAGCAACAATCTCTGTTTTGATACCGTTTCCGGCAAATTGCTTATCAAGTTCCGGTAATGCCGCTGTTATTTTGGCGCTCATTTCATCAATAATCTTTTCCACCATTGTCGGCTTAATTTCCAAATCTTTTGCCATGGCAATAAAATGACTGCGATGAATTAAATTCGGATTGTATTCACCTCCGACAGACATTGCCAAATTCGGCGAAAGCACTGTATAAACCTGCGTTGATACCAAATCATATAATGGCGAAAGTTCATATTTGCCGCCACGATGCAGAAAAGAAAAATTCTTGCCGTGAGCATCGGAATTACCGATAATGAAGTTAAACACTATGGTTTTCAAAAAATTCATCAAAGCATCGGCCTTGCGATTAAAGTCAGCCGCAGCAATAAACTTATAGCATTGCTTAATACTCGGTCCGCCCTCCTTTTGGTATTTTTTATCCGGCATACACAACGCTTGGCAAAAATCTTCCTGATGTATGCGTTTTAAGCCCGAGGCCATTGTGCTATCTGTTTCACGGTCAAAGCGCTTCACCACATATCCGAATTCTCCGGCAAAATTCTTTATAAACGAATGAGCAATCGGCAATCCGATAAGTTTTGCAAGTGACATACAAAAATGCTCATTGTAAATAATGTCCTCAAAAGACGGATTTTGCGGCTTGATAATATGCGTTGAAATGTAAGAACCTTGCGGAAGGTAATAGTTATCCGAGTTTTCCGGCAATATTGCCAAAGCAATTTTTTGCTGAGCACCGGCCAGAGATAAACGGATTTCTTCTCCGACCAACAAAGGTATCTGCGCCTGATTTTTTAACAGTTCTGCTATTTTTTCTTCACTTATCGGCGTTAATCCTGACGGTTCGTCTTCTCTTTTGGCGCCTTGAGGATATAGTTCAACCGCACCGGCACACTCGCCGCCGATTTCCTTTAAGAGCGCAAACGGATTGTTTGAAGACACCTGCTTATAGCGAGCAACCGCTTCACGAATACCTTCTTCAGGCAACAAATTGTTGAAGAAACTGCGTGTAAGCTTATCGTTAAAAGCTTCTTTTTGTAACGGCAGATTGACCGATAAAGGTGTATCGGCATCTTCATTATACTTAAAAGAAAGCCGAGAGTTTTTTTCGGTCAGTTTGCCTATTTTTTTACCATAGAAATATACATCCAATGTCGGCATTTCCTTATTCCTTTATCTCTAAATTAATGCCCAAAACATCCAAAACCTTTAATACTTTGCTGATTTGGCAAGTTTCTTTACCTGCTTCAACATCCACGATAAAACGTAAGCCGACATTGCACAATCCGGCAAGTTCGGTTTGTGTTAAGTTTTGCTTTTTCCGCTCGGTTTTAATCAGAATAGCAATATCTTGTGCTGTTTTAATCTTCATATTTTACCTCTCGGTAAAATTATAGTATGATAAAAATTAAAATCAAGTAAATTTTACCGAAAAGGAAAATATTTTTCATTTTGTAACAAATGTGTTCAAATATTACCGATAGGTAAAATTTGTTGCCAACTCCATGAAATGTGTTAAATTACCTAAAAATTAATTTGACTTTTAAGTGCAATTTTATATGATGTATTCAAGTTGCAGATGGGTGTGACACAATAATGTGACACAAAGTGTTGCCATACCTCCGCCCATGAGAAAATATTTTTGAAAATACAGAGGTTTAAGGGGTTGACAAAAACGCTTCCAGCCGCCCCAGCCAGACTTAACAGGTCGTCTTTAAAGACGGCTTTTTTCTTTATTTTACAAGGCTTTCAGGCTAGTCCGTGTAAGTCAAATTAAAAACAGCCTCTCCCCGCCATTTACACGGACCAGTTATGGCAAGTTTGCTTGTTTTTAAATAACTTATGCAATTTTAGCTCCCAAAAGATGCAATAACGTGATTTTGGGATAAAAACAACCTGTTGACATCGACGAAATAAGTAAACTTGTTATATTATTTATTACTTGACACTTTCCCTTCGATGCCTAATCCTTCTCGTATTTTATCAGCAAATTTTTCTATTTTATCAGCATTGATACAAGATATCTTTTCCCTATCCTTTCTTTTTTTGATATTAATATAAGAGCACATTATGTCATTGCAGAGTTTATAATATTCTTCATATATTGCAGGAGTTGCATAAACCATCATATGAGATTGTAAGTCATTAAATTCTTTTTTGTATTCTTCATATTCCTCTTCAATAACATTCCTTTCTCTATAACATTTTTCATGTCGTGTCAGTACATCTAAAACTCTTAAATAGGTTTCTTCTTGTTTTTCTCTTAAGTGGACCTTTTGCTCACCAACAGATTTTCTCCACTCAATGAACCAAGTAAACCCACCTGTTAAAACAGCACCAATAATAACCCCAATCAAAGCTTCATTCATTATACTCTCCTAGATTTATTCTTTATGTAATCACCTTTACTTCCTGTCTTTACATCATTATCCTTTTCAAAATAGGCATTTTGAAAACCGGTAGCACGTATAGTTTACTTCTCTCAAATTTGATAATGTTTGTTTATTACTATATGTAGCAATATTTTTTAATTCAATCTCTGTTATCATTAATCACTCTTCTTTATTTTAAATTCTTTTGTTTTAGACTATATTTAAATAACATATATTGTCAATTAAGAATCTTCATTTTCTAAAATGTTAAAGAAGACACATTATTTAACATTTTCTCGGAAAAGCCCAGAAATACTATAGTTTTGAGGATGGCTAAAATGCCGCAAATTTAAAAATGTTACACTTTCCGCACGTATCGCACAAAGTTTAACATTATGCAAAAAATTTACATTGACTCACCTCAAAGGCAAATTTATATATAAACCTATAGAAATTCATCCGGGAGGGAAAATATGTTGAAGATTGTTTTGTATGTCATCATTTTGGCGGCCCTTGTTATCGGCGGGGTAAGTTTTTATCATCTGCGCCGTGTTGCGGCCAAAAATAAAGCCGAAATGGCTAACTTTGATAAAGAGGTCAAGTTGAATGCCGATTTTGGCAAGGTTCTGGTCGTTTATTATTCCCTCACCGGTCATACCAAGGATATCGCCGAACAGATTGCCGCTAAAACCGGTGCTGATATTTTTGAAATCAAAACAGTTGAAACCTATTCTTCGCCGTCGGTTTATATGAAAAGCAAGAAAGAGCTGACGAGCAAAAACTATCCTGAGCTGCAAGGAAGTCTTCCGAATGTGGCTGATTATGATACCATTTTTGTCGGTGGTCCGGTCTGGTGGTATACAATGGCTCCGGCGCTTTATTCTTATTTGAAGGTAACCGATTTCGGCGGTACTCGGGTGGTTCCGTATTCCACACAAGGCAGTAATTTCGGTTCATTTTATAAGGATTTTGCGGATATGGCTAAAAATGCGCAAATCCTGCCGAGCGAAAATTTCAACAACATTGATGAAAAGTATAAAGAGCAAGTTTCCAATAAAATCAACGCTTGGCTGAATAAGTTGTCGAGATAAACTATTCCTCTGCGCAGAAATTGCCGGTT
>DEST01000038.1 GCA_002361365.1 Alphaproteobacteria bacterium UBA3307 | reverse complement strand
TACCAATTCTTTTTTTAAAATATATGTCGTTGTTGGAGCAAAATGTGTAAAAGAATAGGTTTCCAATGCCGATTCGTGTTTGCAGGCGTAAATAACATTATGAGCTTTAATATTTTTTGTACCGCGCACCTCAAACTTAAGACCGGCAAAAAAATTAATCCAAAACAGAGCTATCGGCATAACCACTTTATCCCAGTAAAATATTGTTACTTTTTGTGGCAACAATGCAATCGGCAATTGGATAATACAGCCGATTATTAGAGTTGCAAAAAAGAAAGCATTTGCCAAAAGCGAACGGATATATATCATTATTTTCTCCTATATTTTCAATAAATTACGCATCAAAACATAAGTATATTTATTATATTCCGCAAATAAAAACTTTAGAGTACCCCAACCTGCCCACCAATTTTTGGATATTTTTTCCGAATATACCGGATGAGCTATAATCTTTAGAGGCAAATGATAGCTGGCAAGTTCTGCCATACTTCGCGGTAAATGATAATTTGACGTAACAAGCCTAATGGAATTTATATTATTTTTTTCAATCCATTCTTTAATTTCTGAAGCGTTGCCGAGAGTATTTTGTGCTTTATATCCCAAATCCACCTTTTCCGGAAACAACAGTGCAACTCCGGCTTTATCCTCTATTTGGGCAATTGTTACTTTTTTTGAAACGCCTGAAATAAACATTTTATCGGCAATTCCGCTGTTTAATAAAGAGATAGATTCCGTAATCCGGTTACGTCCTCCGGTCAAAACTACAATTGCGTCAGTACGAGTTTTGTTTTTCTCATAATGATTTATCTGAAAGCAAAACCACAAGAATCCGCCAAACCATAAGGCAATACCACTTAAAATTAAACTGAAAAACGTATATTTTTTAGACATTCTCAACACATTTTCTCCAATGATTTTCTAACCGTATAGTATGCTGTTATGCGAGCATAAAAATACGAAAAAATCGGCGTAATCATAATCAAAACCCAGCTAAACGGTGAAAGTCCTGCACCGTTTAAAAGTCCGCTGCCGGTTGAAATTCCGTATTTACCGATAATTATTATACTGGGAACGGCAAACATCAACCCAATAACTCCGGCGAAAAAGCCTATTTTGCCATAGCTACGAGCATACTGCCGCGCAATATAATCATCTTGCGCACCGATAATATGCAAAATTTCTATAGAATTTATGTTAATATTCAAACTGGTTCGCGCTGAATAATATATCGAAAATGCACAAATTGCAATTACCATAATCAGCACAGCAAGAGCTAAAGTATTAAGTGAACCGGCAAATTTGAGCAATTTATTTAACCACAGACGATGATTATCAATAGAAGCATTTGGGGTTAATTTATGCAAACCTTGCGTAATCTCATCATAGTTCAGAGATTCATCGGTATCAAGTTGCACGTCAAGCAATTTAGGAATTGGTAAAGTTGCAATATCTATCTTGGTTCCGAGCCATGGTGTCATCAACTTTTCAATATTTTTATCATCTAAAACATGAACGCTTTTGACTCCGCTCACATTTTCCATATATTGCAAAACTTTATTAACTTGTTGTTCTGTTTTTTCCTTATCAATCTTTTTGTTGGCATCTTCCACCGGAGAAACCTGTACAGTTATGGCTCCCACAATATCTTTTTCCCAATTATTGACCATAGCGTGAATGGCCATTACCATAGCCAAAACCACCACAAACAGATACATATAAATAGAAGACAAAACATACATAAACAAAGATGTATCTTCATCTTCAACCGTGATTTCATTTTTGCGTATAAGCTCTTTATCCATTTTTTGCACTCCGCTAAATTTTTTGCAAGGCCGGATACAGCTTTGCCGTACCGCTTGAGAGTTCAATTCGCTGAAAATTATATTCTGACGTCAGTTGCTCATTGTGTGTAGCAATCACCACTGTAGTGCCAACTTTATTCAGTTCAACAAACAAGCGCATCAATTTTTCGGCAATTTCGGCGTCAACACTTCCGGTAGGCTCATCGGCAAATAAAATATCCGGACGATTTATTACGGCTCTGGCAATGGCTACACGTTGCTTTTCTCCGCCGGAAAGAGTACTGCACAATTGATATACGCTCCGATGCATTTCTATCCATTTTAAGAGCTCCATCACACGACGACTGACTTCTTTTTCGTTCATACCGCGGACTCTGAGTGGCAACGCTATATTATCATACACACTTAAATGTTCCAACAAACGAAAGTCTTGAAACACCACGCCGATTCTTTGGCGTAAAAGAGCCAAATTCTGCCGATTTGTAAAGTTAATATTGTTGCCGAAGACATTTAAAATCCCCTTACTCGGTTTTTTGATTAAGTAAAGCATACTTAAAAGTGTTGTTTTACCGGAACCGCTTCGACCGGTTACAAAGCTGAAAGAACCGGGTTGTAACGATAGATGAATATTACTCAAAACATCTGTGCCGTCATATCCGACAGCAACGTTTTGCATATCTATAATCGGTTGCTGAGCATTGGTTGCAAAATCAGACATTATTCCTCCTTTAGCAAAAATCTGAACAATCATATAACACAAATCCGTTTAATAAAATATTTTTTTTGATTGCTTATCAATATTTTTAGAATATAGTGTAAAAAAAAGAGGTTAATATGTTAATAAGTTGTCCTAACTGCCACGCAGTATATGATATTTCTACTAAAAAATTACCGGAAAACGGCAAAAAATTTAAGTGCGCCGAGTGCAGTAATATTTGGACTGTATACCCGAGTGATGAAATTATATCGTCCGAAGCGGAAAAGCCTACGGCAGACGTGCCATCAACGCCGACAAACACTCAACAAAACACAGTCAATGTTTTTACTCAAAAGAATAACAAACCGCAGACAGATGCTGATTTAGAGGCAATGTTCAGCCGTTTGTCACAAAATACGAAAACCCTGTTTGCTTCGGCCAGCGGAGTTGATTCGATGAATATTGTGCAAAAAATCAGACACTATATTCTTAATAGTGTAACAGCTTATGCTATAATAGCCTTTTTATTACCAATCAGTATTTTACTCGGAGGTATGATATTATATAAATATCGCTACGATATTGCCGCTAAAATTCCGGGAATGGATTATGTTTATGCCAAGATGGATTATGACAGCTTGTATAAGGGTAAAGATTTGGTAATAGAAGATGTTAATATCCACAATATTCGCCTTAAAGGACATTCTAACCTCGAAATAAGCGGAAAAATCCGTAACAACGGTTCTCATATTGTAACTTTATTGCCGATAAAGGCCGAAATTATAAATTCTGAAGGGATGATTATTGATGAGCAAATCCAGCAATTGCAAAAAAGGCAAATTGAGCCGGATTTCGGAGCTTTGTTCCGTATAGTGATGAAACGTCCGAATCAAAAAGCGGAAAAAATCAGAATTTCACTTAAAGATAATTAAATAATTTATTGAATTGAAAGGATAATATAATGTTAAGAGATGATTTAATGAACAGCTTGAAAGAAGCAATGAAAAGTCACGACACCCAAACAGTTAATGCCGTCAGACTGATAATTGCCGGTCAAAAAGAAAAAGATGTGGAAGCTCGCGGCAAAGGCTTGGAAAAAGCCTCTGATGACGTTTTGCTTGCAATGATGCAATCAATGATTAAACAACGTAATGAATCTATAAAAATTTATACCGACGGAAATCGTCCGGATTTAGCACAAAAAGAACAAGCAGAAATTGATGTTATTACTCGCTTTTTACCAAAACAAATGAATGCCGAAGAAATTGAAAATGCCATTAAATCAGTAGTCGCTCAAACTGGTGCTACTTCAATTAAAGATATGGGAAAAGTTATGGGAGCGCTTAAAAATCAATATGCCGGTCAAATGGATTTTGGTGCGGCTTCGGCGATTATCAAAAAAATATTAGCATAGCGGATTTATATGAACGACGATTTTTCCAAATTTATAGATGAATTACGCAGTCGCGTTTCTATTGCCGAAATTGTCGGTGAAAAAGTAAAATTACAAAAACGTGGCCGTGAATATACCGGTCTGTGCCCTTTTCATCAGGAAAAAACACCGTCATTCACCATAAATGAAAGTAAAGGATTTTATCATTGTTTCGGTTGCGGAGCACACGGTGATGCTGTTACATTTTTGATGAATAAAGATGGTCTGCCTTTTATTGACGCAGTTAAGAAATTGGCAACACGAGTCGGGATGAGCTTACCGCCGCTTTCTAAAGAAAATCAGGAGGCAGCTCAGCATCGTAAGTCATTATACGAAATTATGGAAATGGCGGCCGCATTTTATGAAAAAAATCTTTATATGCCGGTCGGAGCTAAAGGGCTGAATTATTTTCGCAACAAGCGAGGTTTAAGTGATGAAATCATTAAAAAATTTCGCTTAGGATATGCACCGAATAACAACGGCTTAAAAGCAGAACTTTCTTCCAAAGGTATATCAGAACAGGATATGACTGACTTAGGATTGATTACTGCACCGGAAGATAAAAACCGTGCGCCAAGTGATTTTTTTCGCGACCGTGTTATGATTCCGATTATGGATAAACAAAATAACATTATTGCCTTTGGCGGGCGGATTCTGGGCGATGGACAACCGAAATATTTAAATTCTCCCGAAACCCCGATTTTTAACAAACGCCGTATTCTTTACAATATGAATCACGCTCGTGAGCCTGCTTATGCGCAAAAACGCCTGATTATTTGTGAAGGTTATATGGATGTTATTGCTCTTGATTCTTTTGATTTTAGCTATTCTGTGGCTCCTCTCGGTACGGCTTTGACGGAAGAACAAATTATGGAGGCTTGGAAAGTTTGTGCAAATCCTACTTTATGCTTTGACGGTGATGGTGCCGGCATCAAGGCGGCTATTCGCTCGGTTGACCGAGTTTTGCCGATTCTACGCGCCGGATATTCGGTGAATTATATTTTCTTAAAAGAAAAAAAAGACCCTGATGAACTTTTGCATTCTCTCGGACCCGCCGTTTTTGAACAATATCTGAGCAGAGCCAAACCGTTAGTTGATATTTTATGGCATAAATGCAAGATGAATAAAGAAACTCAGACACCGGAACAAAAAGCGCTGATTGAAAAAGAAACATTTGAAGAAGTTGCAAAAATAAAAGATAATCAAATTCGCAATTATTATATGCAAGAAATGAAAAAGCGGATTTATTATACTTTCGGCAAAGGGGCAGATTTCAATAATCGTCGCCAAGATGCTTCGCCTCAGGTAGGGCAAATACAACCCAAACGGCAATATATCAATAATAAATCCAAAATATATCAAAATTCGATACCGAAATCATATAATTTGGTAAAAAAGCCACCGCTGACAGATTTGTTTTTACGTAAAATTATTGCCGCTATGATAATCTACCCGCAGTTGATAAAACAATATGAAGAACAGCTTATATCTTTTGATATAGGAAATTCGGTAGCTGCAAAAATTTTAAATGAAATATTGGAGATAAATCAAGAAACAGAACATCTGGAAACGGAAATTTTATTGGAAAAACTACAATTAAATTTTCAAAAAGAAATCAGTGACTTATGGGAACTTCAGATGTATAAATTACAAAAAACAGAAACAGTTGATTTAAAAAGAGAAATAAAAGAAGGTCTTAAAGAAATTCAGCTTAAGCAACTTGATAATGATATAAAAGAATGTATGAATAACATAAAAAACAACACCGATTCAACAGAACAACTGAATCGCTATCAGCAGTTGTGTGCTGAACGTGATAAAATTTTACAATCTGAAGAATAAAATAACCTTAAAAATCACTACTTGCTTGACAAAATACCAAAAAGTGCTATAAATTACTCAATTTTACAATTATTGTTAAACTTTTAAACTATTTTGCCTATGATTTTTATTGGTATTGTCGGAGCATTGAGTCCTCTGGGACGTAAAATGCTTGACGTTTTGCGTTCTTATCCCTCTGATTATGAGGTTGTTTGGACTGTTGATGCACATTACAGTTGTGATGATGAAAAAAACTCTGAATTTAAGATTTTGGAAAATGTTTTTGCTTCCAAAATGAGTGCATCGCTTGTGTTGGATTTTGGTGATGACGCTTCTCTGTTTGAACGAGCTAAACTCTATCGTTGTAACAATCTTCCGGCAATTATACAAGGGGTTTTATCTGATGAACAGATTACTGTCTTGCAAGGTTTTTGCAAAGAAACATCTATTATACCTAGATATGAAGCGCTGATTTTAGAACCTGATTTTTCAATCATAAAAACACAGATGATGAAAAATCTAATATGCCAAGCGCATCATTGTGTTGGTGATGTAGAGTGGATAAAGATAAACATATTCCATCATTCTGATAGAAAATGTTTGCAAAAATCGTGGCTCTATTGGGCAAAGCTTATTAACAAAATTCTCGGTGTGCAGGCAGATAATCCTATTTTGAAAGAAACAAAATTCAGGTCAACGTTGTCACTTGGTGTTGCGCAGATTGATATGCGCTACAAATTTGGTATTGACTTGCAAGAAGAAAGTATCCGGATAGATATGTTTTTGAATGATAAAAAAGGCTCTCTGTCATGGCAACTTTCAACCTCTTTGTTACAATCCCGTATTGATGGGATAACGCTTTTAATGGACTGGTATGAATCTGAACATAATAATAACCAGAATTTGGTGTTTGGAAATGTTTTGGTTGATGTGTTACCGACGTTGATTTAATTTGAAAAGGAAGTTACTTTTAGCAGTAGCTTCCTTTTTTGTTGCAATTATCAAATAACTTGCCTAATGTATTAATAGGAGAATTAGATATGATTACAGATTATACATTGGTTTCTGATATAAAAAAGCAAATTGCGGAAAAATTCGGTATTAACTTACATTTTCACGATACTTGCGGTAGCGGAATGTATTTTTCGCTTGATGTTCGTAATGACGAAATAACAACGTTTATACAACAATACTTTGCCACAAAGCATCTGAATGTTATTGTTTCCGAAAACGGCCTAAACTTTACGGTTCAGTCAAATTAACCCTTTTTACATCGGTTTCGTCCACGGCTGGCCATTCAGCAGAAATTCCGGTAATTTATCTAAAGATGACGCACCGGCAGCTTTAGCGTGTCCGCCGCCACCGAACTCTGCCGCAATTTTAGAAACATCTACATTGTTTTTATAAGTGTAAAAAGTCAAATTCCACTTATTTTTTTTGTTCATAAAAAAGTTTACCATAAAGTCAAAATCTCGATTATTTTCGAGTGAATCAAAAAATTCGGACTGTCCTTGTGCCATATTAGAACAAATACAACGCAGTCCGTTATATTCGCTTTCAAAGGCCATTCCGCGGACTAACCGATAATTGCGATGCCGCACCCAAGATAAGATGGCGTTTCCCTTCTCTACCAACTCTTTGATATTGATTTCATTGTTGATTAACTGCGTCCAAATTTTATCAGTAGGCCGGTTAACCCCAAAAGTTTGTATTGCATATTCAAAAGGACGTACTCGTCGGTCGCGCAAATCATAAATATCATTCAAACCCAAAAGACGCAATCCTTCCGGTAATTCTTTTTCCGGATAAAAGTATTGCCAAGTCAGCACCAATGCTGCCGAACCTACTTCACGTTTACCTTTAATTGGTTCGTATTCTCCGCTTTGCATCAGTTCATTATATTCGTTTATCACAGAAATATGATGGTCAATCCACGTCAGGTCGATTTTTTTATTAAGTTCCAACATATATTTGACAGGCAAAGCTATATCACAAATCACGATTTTGTCGTGTTTTTCGATTTCTGTATACGGAATTTCCATATCGTGATTTAATCCCATAAGTTCCGTTTCCGGAAATTTTGATTTTA
>DEST01000105.1 GCA_002361365.1 Alphaproteobacteria bacterium UBA3307 | reverse complement strand
TGTGCTCATAATAGTAAAATTTAGAAATTAAAAATATGACAATAGTTAAAAATATTTATTGAATATATAGTTTGAGCTGCAAAAGTCAATATTATAAATTAAGATATTCCCCTTATTTATCTGCAATATATTGCTACAACAAACAAAAAATCTCGAAGAATCAAATTATTCTTCGAGATTTATAAATTTAGATTAAAATTGTACCGTGTTTGCGATTTTCGCCGATAAAACGACAAGTTTTCGGTATATCTTTGGGAATCATCTCGTGCCACCAAGTAACATAATGATCCAAATACTCCGAACTCGTCAGATATTGCAACGATTTATCTTCCCACAGGTCAACTTTAACCCCATAAGCTCGCAACTTCATCAGTGCATCATTAATCGAATCACGATATTTAGCCGGCTCATCAAACATTTCCTTTTTGGGCAAAGAAATACGAACCAAATCGGTAGACAATTCTTTTGCTTTTTCTACAGCTTGATACCAAGTTTGCTTTGTAGGTTCCTGACACAGACAGAAATATTTTTTTCCCAACTGAATACCCCAAAGTTGTTCCTTGCGCGACAAATCTAAGTCATAAGAAATCTTAAACACGCCATCTTCAAGATAAACCAAAGGATAACGCACACTGAGCGGCTTATTGGTAGCAATCCTTCGACTAAGCAAACGAACATATCCGTTTTTGATACGCTTGAGTATCAACTCGGCCTTGCCGTCAGCCATATCAATAACTGTTGCCGTATCGCCATTGTTCTCGTTGCTCCAATACCATCCGTCATTCCACGGCTCTGCTGCCACATTTTTAGACCTTAAAAGTTGCACCAACTCATTAAAACCGCTTTTGTGCGCAAAGGCAATATCCAATTCTGCGGTTGTCGGCACTGTTCCGCGGCACAAGTCGGTATAAGTCATAGCTGTGTTCCAGTCTGTTCCGGCTTCATGAGTCAATTTGAATACCATCTGCCCGATGGCAATTCCCCAAATTTTGATTTTCCATTGTAAATCAATGTATGGTAGCAACGTCAAAAAACCGGTAAGCGGGTCCCGATACGCAATCTTGTAAGGTGATTGCACCGGCCATATCAGATGAGTATGATTCTGATTTTCCATAATTATAGGATTTTAGTTAATAAATATGTGAATAATCTCTAATACAAGCTAAGATTAACAGATTATTTTTAAATGTCAACTTATTTTGACAAAATTTTTTTTAAAAGCCAAAAGCCCTGAGCAATTTCAGGGCTTAAATTTTATTATTTCAACTATTTCAAACAATTTGAGTTAGCAACATATTTAAGAGTCGGACACCATATCCGCTAGCGCCTTTCGGATACAACGGATTTGTCCCCTCACTCAAATCCATACCGGCAATATCAATATGCGCCCACTTGGTTCCTTTTGCAATAAAACGCTTTAAAAAGCACGCCGCCGTTGCCGAACCGGCAACTCTCGGTCCGCAATTTTTCATATCGGCGATTGCTGAATCAATCAACTTATCAAATTCCGCATCCATCGGCATATTCCAGACTCTTTCTCCACATTTTTCACCGGCAACGGATAACTGACGCGTCAAAGCTGCATCATTAGAAAACACACCGGCAAATGTGTGTCCGAGTGCCACAATAATCGCCCCTGTTAAAGTCGCCATATCAAACACATATTCCGGTTTGAATTCTTGTTGAATATACGTCAGACAATCAGCCAACACCAAACGCCCTTCGGCATCGGTATTGACAATTTCCACCGTTTGACCGGACATAGATTTTATTACATCTCCCGGTCGATATGCTGCACCGGAGGGCATATTTTCCACCAACCCGACAACCGCAACAACATTACGTTCTGCCTTTTGTAAAGCTAATGATTTCATAGTAGCAACCATTACCGCCGCACCGGCCATATCTTGTTTCATATCTCCCATATTTGCCGCCGGTTTAATGGAAATCCCCCCGCTGTCAAAAGTTACTCCTTTACCGACTAAACCGAACGAAAATCCCTCTTGTGCAGGATTACCGCGCCATTTAATTATTGCAATCCGCGGTCTGTTGATTGAGCCTTGTGCCACTGCTAAGGCCAGATTAAAACCACGAGCTTTCATTTCTGTTTCTTCCAATATTTTAACTTCAAGTCCGAGATACTCCAAGCGTTTGATATCCGCAGCCATAATCTCAGGCGTAAGCTCATTTGCCGGTTCACTGATTAAATCCCGTGCATAACGTACGGCACTAGCCAAGCCGGCCGTTGGCTTGTAACCATCCATATTTTTAAGACCGGTGTTGGTATATATGATTTTTTCGAGCTTAGGATAAAATGATAATGGTTTTTTAGTAAAATATTTATCAAAACGATAAGCTGCCAACTCAATTCCCAGTGAAAAATTATATATATCTTGTTCTTTTGCCTTTGGCAAAGCAATTTTAAGCATCGGACATTTTTGTGCTTTATTCCACAGCTTTGCTCCAAACTTTTGCCATTCGACCGGTGTTTTCTGGTCTGTCACAGCGGCAAAAACGCGGTATTCTCCCAAATTATACTCAACGATATTATCTTCTTTGGTTTGCCTTTTGATTGCCGTCCGTAAAGTTTGTTCTTCCGAATTGAGTAACTTTAAAATCTCCGCACTTTTAGGCGCCGCAAAAAATTTATCTGTTTTGGCGGCAATATTCCGCCCGATTGTAAATTCCATTCTGATTACTCCCATAATTAAAAAATGTACTTCTTTTAACAATAATCTATCTATTTTATTAAAAAAGTGTAGACTTTTAAATATTTTTTTGATATTGTTTAGACAAAACACCGAATCGTAATTTTAACAGAGGACTATATGAGCAGAAATAAATCATCTTACGCCGAAAAGCATTTGCCTCATATTGCAGATGAAACCGGAGTTTTTGCCGAGTTTATGAAAAAAGACAAAGATTTACTTGAGGCTATGCGCTCTCCGTACGATTTTGAAACAAAGTTTTTAAAACTTCCATATCAGCGGCAAATTGCAATGATTGATATGTTTCGTAATATTACCACCGGAAAACTGGTAATTTCCCCACGGCAAATAAAACAAACTCTTTTGGATTTAACTTATGAAGAATTAGAGCACTTACATTGGCTTACCGGCTCTTATTACGAAGAAGGTAATGCTTATTTTCCGATTGCCGATGATGAAAAAAAACTGGTGCGTATGGAATGTTACGGTACAATTGATGCCAGACGTGAACACGAACTCAGTCCGTATTACAAATTTTTTAAAAAGCCGGAAAACAGAGGAAAATTCCGCCTTAAAGATTATGATTTGTTGCAATCTCCGATGTGGAAAGTATTTAATCAGTTTGAGAGTTTTCGCTCCATTGCTCCCAAAGTGCGTCGATACCTTTATGAACAAGGATTTAATCCCGATGCACTGAAAGTAATGTCCGTTAACGATTATTGCGATGTTATTCATTCTATATATGCCAAATCTCCGGACAGTATGAAAGCACGCTTTTTACCATTCGGATATAAAAATAAATTTGTGATGAATTTTATGAAACATTGCGGTAAAGAACTGGAACAACACCTTCTAAAACGCGGACTTGATAAACGCAAGGTTGTTTCTTTATGCAGAATGATGACCCAGTACGGAATATGCGATGTTGACCATGTCACTATCACAGAAACCCATTATACTGAACGTATTTTGGCAGATTTAAAAGCGCATAATTATGATGTATCCAAATATAAAGTCGGAGATAAAATTGCTGAAGATTTTTTGGATAAAGTTTTTGCAAACAATCAAGAGAATTTGCTTCTGGCACGAGATGAAAAAGGTTTAACGCTTTCTAAAGATGATATGCCGCGTTATGAGGTTCATCATAAAAATGCCGTAAAATTTGCGCATAGCGGTGATTATTTAGCTAAAGTTAATTATAATAATAACCTAATGTTGGTAGAAAAAGAAATACATCGGGCATATTATCACGGTTTTGACCATATAATTCAGGTCAATGACAACAACGAAAAGTATTTTTCACGCTTAAACAGCACTATTCCGGAAATGTGTATGATTGATGGTTTTAATCCGGACACCGATATGTTTTTTTACAATCTGGAAAAAAATCCTGCTGCTCATCGCCGCATTCTGAATGACAAGCAAAATGTGGTAAACTACTATGATATGCAATTCGAACGGCTGAATAATATTCCGCAAGTAGCTGATAAGTATGGTATTGAATATTCTAAAATCGACTTAAATAATGAATATAGAGGCTTGCAGGAATTAACCCAATTTAAGGTTAATATTACCAAAGAAGAACTGAAAGTTTTTGAAGAATTTTTTACCACAAATAAATCCGTCAAAAATACTAAAAAGAACAAAAATATTCCACAAATAAAAAACACAGGTAACGAACGATGAATAGATTTATAGATGAGATAAAAGATAAAAACTTTACTCAAGGAGAAAAGTTGGAGTCTGAGGCACTGATTATTGCTCAGAAAGTTTTACATAATATGAAACTCGGGTTGATTCCGCAAT
>DEST01000026.1 GCA_002361365.1 Alphaproteobacteria bacterium UBA3307 | reverse complement strand
ATCGGGCGCAAAATATACAAGAATAGTATCCGTTTTGATTTGCCTAAAATTATGTGGTTACAAATTTTAGATAGCGCCTTTTTAGATGCCAAAAAGCCGATTGTGGCACCGGATACAGCGATTTTTCAACAATATCTGACCGGTATGGCAATTGTGCCGATGCATTTGGCACTGATGATTCTGACTCCGGAACATCCGCGTGCTAATCAGGAATTGGCTAAAAATTTGGGTTATGCGGTATTTGTTACTTATATTTTACGCGATATTAAAAGCGATGCTAAGCGAGGCAGAATCTATATTCCGTCTGAAATTCTACAAAACAATAATGTCAATATTGATACGGCGCAAGATGTTTTGGAAGATAAGAATTTAATATATGCTCGTGCTCAATTGGCAAAATCTGCCGAAAAATGCTATATTAAAGCCGAGCGCTTGTTAAGTAAAATGAATAAAACCTCGACCCGACCATTACGCTTGATTATGAATGTAACCCATAGCGTGTTTGCAGAAATGAATGCTCGCGGTTGGGAAATTATTGCACCAAAACCGCGTCTTAGTTTGCGTCGGAGAATCGGTATACTTTATAAAACTTTGTTTAGATAAAGTTTATAAATCAATAATTTTGCAATATGGGTATCCGCTACCTTGGGGATAATTTTGCTCGGCTTGTTTGATAGCTTGAAATATCAAATCTTTAATCCGAACTAGTTGATTGTTTTTTAATAAAGTTTCTTTAGGTAAGGCTCTAAGCATATCATAACCTATTTCTCCGGAGCCGATAAATGGGTCGATGGCGCATAAATATTCATCTTGCTGATGCAATGGATTACCTAAATCATCTAAGAGAGGCTCGCTATTGATAAAAATTTGTTTGATTTCACCAAAATTCTCGGCATTGCGTTTACACTCAAAGCTCAAGTTAGAAGAACATTGTAAAAAACGAGTGTTGCCGTAAATTTGCATATAGCGAAAACGAATCGCATTATTTAGTACGGCTTTAAGGGTTTTGGGTGAAAGAGTAATGGTCTGAACCGGAGTTTGTGCTGAAAAAACGCGTTCAAGATTGTACATAGTAAGGATTTTATTCGGTTCATAACGCAAAGCGTGAGTTAAATATCCGGTAGAAATAAAGGCTAAATCAGCTTTGGCAGCTTTACGCATTTGGTCTGCCACAAAACTGCCAAGCGGACAGGAATTTGAATATTCACGAGGTAAATCCAAAGTACTTTGTGCTACCGGAATATTTAAACCGGCCATATTTTCATATTCTTCAATCGAGTCTGCAAAGAGAGGATTTATGTTTTCTGCTTTGGCTGTTATAGTTTCAAGATGTTTAATTTCTGCAGAATTTTGCGCAAATTGCATTGCAAAATGAAGCATTGTGCGGCTAAATGCCTGCGGATAGTAAGTTTTTCGTTCCGGACACGGTTCTACTGCCGAATGCTCGTGTCCGCCGATAATCAAGTCAATTTTGATGCCACATTCTTGAGCGATGTTCCAAAGTTCGGCGCTTGTTGTCCTAAGGGCATGATTTAAGATAATAAACGCATCTGGGGCAATATGTCTGACTGTTGGAGCAAGTTTGCGTAGAGTTTCAGACAAATCACACAGTTGCAGACCATAACGCTGTAATTTGATATAGTTGACGCATAGTGCAGTCAGCATAATTTTTTTGCCGTTTATATCAATTAAAATGTATGGGTCAACCCATTTAGGGCAGTTTTGAGTAGCGATATCTTGCAAATTGGCGCATAGAACGTGAATATTTGCCTGATTAAAGCGTTTGGAGGTTTGTTGCAAAAAGGACATCTGCTCGCTATTGAAACCGAAATCGTTATTGCCAAGTGCCATAACAATTTTAGCTTCCGGTAGCTGTTGTCGTAGCTTAAGATAGCTTTCTACGCATAATTCGCGAGAATATATTCCCTTAAATAAGTCGCCGCAATCACATATTAAAGTGTTTTTACCGTGAGGATTGGCACGTTCAATAATTGCGCTGAATAATTGGCACAATTTGCGTGCTTCCTGATGACAATCGGTTAATGCAAAAATATCTATTTTATTAGTATCAGTCATTTTTTTCTTCTGCCGATGGTTAAAATACATATATTTTAAATTTTATCAATAAAAAATTAAAATAAAGCAGATATATTTGTGTGCAAATAAGTAATAGAAGGGTGGAAAGATGAAAAATTTGATAATTTTATTGGTACTTTTTACGTTGGTTGGATGTGCACAAGATCCATACCACTTAAAAATCAGCAATACATTGGCGCAAGAACACGGACAAAGTATTTATTTCAGAAGCGGTATGCGCAGTAATTACGCCTCGGAAATTCGGCGGGTTTTGAGTAAGAAATTCGGACAAATCGGAATGAAAACGGCAACTTCAGCCGAAAATGCGGATTTTATCGGAATCTTTGACGCAGATACGATTTATAAAGCAAATATTGATGGAGGAATTCGCAATTTCAGCAACGCAAATAACGCACAAGAAGTACCTTTGTTTGCTGATGGTTTAGACGGAAGAACCGCAGATTATTCTGATAATAAGCAAATAAAAACCGACAGAGATAAAACTTGTTTTACGCTTAAAATCGGACGCAAAAATACTTCCAGTGCAAGTTATGACTCGTATTTTTGTGCAGATACAATCGAGGAAATGGAAGAAATGTTACCTAAAGTTATTGATGTTTACGAAAAATACGGCAGTTATCAAAGTGCCGATATCGGAATGCAGTGCTTGACTAATGCCGACGGTAAAACCGATTGCCAACCGGTGCGTGACCAACGGCAGGCGTTTATTAAATCATTATGGATAGACCACGAAATAATAGATGACTAATGACGTAATTTAAGCAAACGTTTTTTGGCGGCGGTGTATTCTTCATCGGTGAGGAGGTTTTCTTTTTTCAGTTCGCTGAGTTTAATCAGGCGTTCAATATCACTTTGCGGAAGCGGTAAAAGTTTACGTAAAAATAAAGAATACAATACAAATAAAGCTATATAGCAAATAAAAAAGCTGAAAAAGTTAAACCACAAATGAAAGCCAAAACACAAAATTAAGCCATATTCAAATAACGCGGCAAGCAAAAACAAGGTAGCGTGCAGCGGATGTAAAACAAGTAAAATCAGTGCCCAACCGCCAAAAACGGCAAGCGTAACCAACAGCGAGGCAGAAGTGCCTAATAACGTGCCACCTACAGAAAACAGCGGAATAGAAGATAAAATACTCATCATCATTTCTCCCGCTTAGATACTACGCAAAAATAATACAAAAAGCAACTGAAAAATTTTTCAGGATAAGAGAGAATTTTTATTCTACAAATACTTTCAGATAGACTTTGCGTAGTTGTAAACTTCCGGACATCTCTTGAAAGATGGCTTTTTTATTTGTGCTTTTGTTACTATTTGCTTGACAACACAAAGTAGAGTTATTATCTTTTGTACAAAGCAATTAAATGGAGCAAATGTTATGAAAAAGGCTGAAAATGTAAAAGAATTTGTAGAACGTATCGATGCAGCAAAAAAGCTGAATCCGAAGGATTTGTCATCAGATCAGGATTTGAGTATTGCTATTATGAACCTGATTTCGATTGAAGAGCATTTGGTGTTTTCCGGTGCCAAAACAGGTAAAAATTCATATTATGACCTGATAAAAGATGTGCGTGAAACTCGCAAGAATTTGCTACAAAAAATTATTCCAAGTTATGAGGGAGAAGTGTGGTGTATTTCCAAACATTTGCTGGCTACTTCTATGCGGTTGATGGAGGTCGGAACGAAACAACAATCACTCGGCAACAACGAAGAAGCTTATAAACTGTTTAATTCTGCTTATGATATGTATTGTCTGTTTTGGGGGTTGAATATGGGAATGATGGAAACAAAAGACCTCAAATGGATTGAACCGGATATAGAAGAACTTAAAAAAATTACACAAAAAGCATCTGATGCAATGGGGACAGCTGCTATTAGTACAACTGTAACGGAAACTGTTGCCGAAACTCCTGTAGAAAGCGGCGGAGCATTGGCTAAAATGAAAAGTATTGTCCGCAAAGCGGTAAATTGTTGTATAGAGTAACAAAATGATACGGAAATTTTTGATTTGTTTGGGGTGCGCAGGTGCATTGTTTTTGATGGCTTGCCACGATGAAAACAGTGTTGCCGAACTTTCTGCGCAAGAGGTATATTTCTTTTTTCAGGAAGGGTGTCCGCATTGTCATACAGCGGCGGAATATATTAAAGAAAAACATCCGGAACTCAAAGTGCGCAGTTTGGATATTGCAATGCCGGGTAATCGGCGTTTGTTTAATCAGGCGGCACGCGGTTATCGGCTTGGAATGAATGTCGGAACTCCATTGATATGTTTCGGTAATGATTATATCATGGGTTGGGGGGCAGATGCTCCGGCAAAATTTGAAAAATACGCCAAGAAGTATGAATAAAACTATATGAGGTCGCTGCGGCGGCCTTTTTTATACGTATAAATATTGTGCCTCAAATTAAGCAAAAATAAATATTTGCGCTTTATAGTATTCCCGAAAAACGGAGTGTGGCGTGAAAAAAATCGGGTACATATTGATAATAGTCAGCTGTTTATGCGGATGCACCACTTTTAATTGGTGGGGCGGAGGTGATAAACTTGTTGTACGTAAGGGTGATACTTTATACAGTATTTCCCGTAAGTACAATGTACCGATAAAGGATTTAATCAGCGCCAATCGTTTATCTTCACCATATACGCTGTACGTTGGGCAAACACTGTCCTTACCGACAAAACAGTACCATATCGTACAGCGTGGTGAAAGTTTGTACTCAATTGCTCGACAACATAGTGTAGATGTGGCAACTTTAAGTAAACTAAACAATTTACAAACACCGTATTCGCTTTCTGTAGGGCAAAAATTGATGTTGCCAATCGGTGCATCATCAGGCAAGATAACAAATAATAAAGCATTAAATCGAGGTACTGTGGCGTATGCTGATGCGAATCCGCAAAAATATCAACAAAATGCAGTTCCAACAACTGCTCCGGTGGCGCATCGCCGCAATAAATTTATGTGGCCGGTGCAAGGCACGATTATATCCGGATTTGGAAATCTGGGTAAAGGACGTAAAAACGACGGCATCAATATCAAAGCGGCTCGCGGTACCGAAGTTAAGGCGGCAGACGGCGGAACAGTGGCTTATGCCGGAAATGAACTTAAAGGTTTTGGTAATTTGATTTTAATTAAGCATTCAGACGGATGGATTACGGCATACGCGCATAATGATAAGTTGTTGGTACGCAAAGGGCAAAAGGTGGCGCGTGGCGAAAAAATAGCTACTGTCGGGCAGACTGGTAGTGTGACAACCCCACAGTTGCATTTTGAGGTCAGAACCGGTAAAAAAGCCGTCAACCCGCGTCCATATCTACCATAAGCGTAACTGTGTACAGCGTATGGTTTATATTGCAAATTAAACACAATCATTGTATACTCTCAAACGGAGGTTTTATGACAGATATTAAAGCAATCGTTGAGTGGTATTTGACAGCCGGTGTTGAAGATTTTTGCACTGATACGCCGCTTAATGTTTTAGCAGAA
>DEST01000043.1 GCA_002361365.1 Alphaproteobacteria bacterium UBA3307 | reverse complement strand
CAATTACTTTAACTCGTCCTTCAATAATCGCCTTCCAAGTATCGGTACGTTCTTTAAGACTCAGTCCAGAATGCCAGCACGCCGGACGCACGCCAAACCTTTTTTGAAAACGGCTAAGCCATTGCGCTGTAAGAGAAATTTCCGGCACTAAAATCAAAACCTGCGTATTTTGTTCCAATGCCGCGGCTACAGCCTCAAAATAAACCTCTGTTTTACCTGAGCCAGTAATACCATCCAATAATGTTACCGAAAAACCGTTTCCGACCTTACGGCATAGCAATTCTGCCGCTTTTTGTTGTTCAGCTGTCAATTCAACTTTCAGAAAATCTCCGAGCGGTTCAGTAAATTCTTTTTTGTTTTCAACATAAATCGGTATGAGCACTTCAGCATCTATCAGCGTTTTTATCACACTTTGACTTACTCCGGCACCGGCGGCAATTTCTTGTCTGGTATAGGGTGCGTGTTTCAACAAATCCATAACGTGCCAACGCGCGTCAGAATTTTTGAGTTTTGCTTCTGCCAATGTTTTACCGGAAAGAGTGTATAACGTTGTCATCGGCGAAGGTTCAAACACCGCGCGAACACTGATAACCATTTTTAAAACCGAACCGAGTGGCGCCATATTATAACGTGCCACCCATTTTATAAATTCCAACATTTGCGGCGTCAGCGGCGGAAAGTCAAATTGCTTCAAAATAGGTTTTATTTTAGCCTGTTCCAATCCGGAAGTTGCTTGCAATGTCCAAACTACGCCGATTTGCTTTTCCTTGCCAAACGGAACTTCCACAATCTGACCGATTTTAACAGATGTTTCCGCCGTATAATCAAATGGTTTATCAAATGGTAGCGGCAACATCACGCCAATGGTTTGCGGCATTTAATCACCTTTCTTTTGTTGCATATATTCCGCCGAAAATCCGTGAGAATGACGCTGTTTCAGTTTTGCCACATTAGCATCAATAATTTCATTCATAGGCATATTCAGAGCGTATGCGGTTTGAAACAAATACCAACAAACATCGCCGAGTTCTTTTTGAAATTTTTCGCGAGTTTGTGCATCATATTCCAAACCATGATACTTTACCTTTTTCCACAAATCAGCCACCTCACCGCTTTCCCCTGCCAAACCGGCAATTGCATTATCGAGCCGCGAATAATTACCGCCAAGCTGTACTGATAGTTGCTTAAAACGTTCGGTAAAAGCTGCATCATTCTTTGAAACCTCTGCTGTTACCGAATCCACAAAATCAGTATAATTTTTGAAATATTCTTTAATTTCCATTGTCATTTTCCCAAAAGTTCTTTCAACTCATAAATCTTATTCAAAGCCTCGCGCGCACTTAAATTATCCGGTTCAATTGCGGCCAATGCCGTTTCCACAGCCGAAATTTTTTCAACCGATTCTTCCATTTTTTCCTGTGCAAAAGTAAACAGCGGAAGCTCATCGCTCAAATCCAAGGTGGTCTTTTTTTGATTGACTTTTTCCAACTTTTTTAAAACCTGATCTGCCCGTGAGATTACCGCTTTCGGTAAACCTGCCAGTTTTGCCACCTGTATTCCGTATGAGCGGTCAGCCGCGCCGTCTATTATCTCATGCAAGAAAATTACCTGCTCATTAAATTCTTTAATTTTCATACAATGTAATGTCAAAGCCGATAATTTTTGTGCCAATACCGCCAATTCGTGATAATGCGTAGCAAACAAAGCACGGCATTTGTTGGATTCGTGCAAATATTCCACCACAGCCCAAGCAATTGACAAGCCGTCAAAAGTTGCGGTACCGCGCCCGATTTCATCTAAAATCACAAAAGAGTGTTCATCGGCGCGGTTTAAAATAGATGCAGTTTCAAGCATTTCTACCATAAAAGTCGACCGTCCGCGTGATAAGTCATCTGACGCTCCCACGCGAGAAAAAACCTTGTTGACCAAGCCGATATGTGCGGATTTTGCCGGCACAAACGAACCACATTGTGCCATTATTGCAATCAATGCATTTTGTCGTAAAAATGTTGATTTTCCGGCCATATTAGGTCCGGTTATCAGCCAAATCCGATTGTCCGACTGATTCAGACTGCAATTATTGCCGACAAATGAGCCTTCATTATTTTTGCGTATTGCATCTTCAACAATCGGGTGGCGACCTTCTTCTATTTCAAATATGATACTGTCATCCAGTTGCGGGCGGCAATAATTATTTTCCAGAGCCAAATCAGCCAATGCCGCAGAAACATCTAATTCGGCTAAAGCTGAAGCTGTACGGCAAATATCTTCTGCCGAAAGCAAAATATCGTGCACTATATCATCAAAAATTGCTATTTCAAGCATCAGTGCTTTTTCTTTAGCACTGCGAATATCGTTTTCCAACTTAGTCAATTCGGCTGAAGTAAAACGAGTGGCATTCAATACTGACTGCCGATGTATAAAGGTAGCATCATTTAAGAGCTGATTCGTGTACTTTAGCGGCACTTCAACAAAATAACCGATAACATTATTTTTTCTGATTTTAAGATTAGTGATTTGTGTTTGCTGTTGATATTTAGTTTCCAGTTTTTTTACCATTTCTTCGCCGCGGTCGCGCAATGTACGCATTGCATCTAAATCATCACTGTAACCATCGGCAATAAACTCTCCGTCGCGAGCCAGAAGCGGCAATTCCCCGCTCTTAGTATCTTCTGGATTTTTCAAAGCTCTGTCAATTTTATCTGCCAAGACGCTATGGTCAGCAAAACGACTTAAAATCCCTTCAATTGCCGGAGGTAATTCGTCAACAACACCTATTTGCCGATACATCTTCACGCAACGCCGTAGCTGTGGCAGAGCGTTAAATGTTTGCCCTATTGAGTTAATATCGCGTGGTCCACCTCTCCCGACACTCAGACGTGAAACACATCTTTCCAAATCAGGACAAGCTTTTAATAAAGACCGTAAATTTTGACGAACTTCATTATGTTTGTAAAAAAATTCGACAGCATCTAAACGTGTGTTTATGGCATTAAGCTCCAATAATGGCATAGCCAAACGCTTTGCCAACATTCGAGCGCCGGCTCCGGTAATGGTTTTATCCATCACCGCAATCAGCGAGCTGCCGTGCGGACCATCTAACAAATCAAGATTATAGCGTGTAGCCGCGTCCATTTCCATATAGCGCGAATCTTTAATTTTTATAGGATTAGATATGCGCGGTAATTGCACTTTTTGGGTATTCTTTACATATTCTAAAACTATGCCTGCCGCCGTAATTTCCGGTTTTTCAAAATTGCCAAACGAATCGAGCGAGGCAATTTCATAAAATTCAAGCATTATTTTATATGCGCCGGTATAATTAAAGCGTGCTTGCGGCAACACCGAAAGTTTTTCTTTATACTCATTAAAAATATGAAATAATTCCGGATTTTGCAATAAAGAATCCGATACAATAATTTCTCCCGGGCGCAGTTGGCTTAAAACACCAAAAACTTCAGCGGCTTCGGTTTTATCGGTAACAGTCAGTGTTTTGGTATAAAATTCACCGGTAGACATATCCAACCAAGCCACACCGTATGTATTTTTATTTTTACACAAACACAACAGATAATTATTTTTGCGCGCTTCCAAAAGTGTGTCTTCCGTCAGAGTACCTGATGTTACCAAACGAACGACTTCGCGCCGCACTATTGACCTGCGTTGCCGAGCTTCTTCCGGATCTTCGGTTTGCTCACAAATTGCCACCTTATAACCGGCTTTAATAAGCTTTGCCAAATAAATCTCATAGGCATGAAAAGGCACTCCGCACATTGGAATCGGTTCACCGTTCATTGTACCACGATGCGTTAAGGCTATTCCCATCACAGGAGATGCGGTAACAGCGTCATCAAAGAAAAGCTCATAAAAATCACCCATGCGATAAAAAATAAGATACCCCGCATATTCTTTTTTGATTTTTAAGTATTGCACCATACCCGGTGATATTTTAGCATCTTCAGACATTTTATTCTAAATCTTAAATTTATTTAAACTTCTTGTATTTTATAATGATTCAAATTTTAGTCCAGTATTTTATTAACTTTATAGACGGATAATTCAGATGTCGCTCGAATTTGGCTTAAAAAATTTAGATTTCAAACGCCGTTTTTTATTGCGTGCGCTGATTTTATCTTTACCGATTGGAGCCGTATTTTCCGGATTGGCATTTTTGCATATAATACCTATTTCTACAGCTTGTTTATGCTATTTTGTTAACCTGTTTCTAAACTTTTTTCTACTATTCCCCATAAGTACCGAATTGCAAATTTTGCGGCATTATGTGGTTTCGTTGGTGCAAGGTGAAAATATTCGCCCGCTGGCATTGTCTGACGGAGACATCAGAGATGTAGCAAAAGCTATAGGCACACTATACAAGCTACTGATGTCTAAAACCGACACCTTAGAGGCACAAGCACTCTCCGATGCGGCAGTGTTTGACACTTTGCCTGACCCGATTTTAATGCTTGATAATGAAGGAAATGTTACCAATTCAAATTTGCCGGCACGGTTGCTATTGGGAGAAAAAATTGTATCTCAAAATATTGACCACCTTTTTTCTACCAATATTTTTATTGCCTCCATTGAAAAAGTACTGAAAGATAAAAGCGAATCGGAAAGTGTGATTTTTCACGCACCGGAATACGGAAATCGGCAGATTTATGCTCATATTTCGGGTTTGCCGCGAGAACTCAGAGGACGCGCGGCTGCCGTAGTTGCGCTTTATGACATCAGCAAAGCTCTGAGTTTGGAAAAAATGCAATCAGATTTTGTAGCTAATGCCAGTCATGAATTACGCACCCCGCTTTCTGTGATTTCCGGCTTTATTGAAACTCTGCAAACATCGGCACACGATGACGCTGATGCGCGTGATGCCTTTTTGGCAATTATGAAAGAACAAACCGAATATATGTCCAATCTGATAGAAGATTTGCTCTCTCTATCCAAACTTGAAATGGGACAAGATAAGGCCTTGCAAGATAAAGTAGATTTGCACGAGGTGATTTATGATATTACGCAAGCGCTCAAATTTAAGGCTTTTCAGCATTCGGTTAATGTCACGATTAATGAATTGAATCGTATTCCGAAGATAATCGGTGACAATCAGCAAATTCACCAAATTGTGCAAAATTTGTTGGATAACGCCATTAAATATGCGCCGGAAAATTCAGAAGTTACGATAGAACTTAAAACCGTACCGGAAATTCCGGCTGCCGGACAAGGAGTGGCACAAGGCAGAGCGGTCAGTATTGCCTTCAATAACAAAGGGCAAAAAATCAACAAAGAAGATTTGTCACGTCTGACAGAAAAATTTTATCGTATGCAAGTACATAAGGATATGAAGATAAAAGGCACCGGCCTTGGGTTAGCTATTGCCAAACAGATTGTATTGCATCATCGCGGCAATTTAACGGTAACATCTACAACCTATAATGGCAATACCTTTACGGTATATCTGCCCATCAAACAAAGTTAAACAACGTCGTAATAATTTGCATCATAATTTCGACGTACTTAAAAAAGTTTATACAAATTATTGGAGATATTATTTACAAATAAAACCGTACAAATTATGAAAACAAAAAAAATTATTTCTTATTTTAGAATCGCAATGGAACGCATCTCTTTGCTAATCATTGCGTTGGTTATTGGCATTTACGCTTTGCAACAATATGTTATATGCGATTTAATTCAGCATTATTGGCTTGTTGGTGCTTTACCTGTCGTATTTTATGTCATTTTAACCTTTAGCGAAGATTATCTCAACAATCGTATTTTAAAATGCCAAAGATAGTCTGATTTCGCAAACAAAAAAGGGAAGCTCTTTAACAATAAAGAACTTCCTTTTTGCTATTACTTAAGGGCGTTTCCACTCAAATTTTTCACCCTCTGGATCATTAAGCAGAGAGATTTCTATCACAGTTTTGCCATCGGCGGCAAATTCTATGCGGACACAGGGACGAGCCGGTCCATAAGACGGAACAGTTCTGTCTCCATCAAGATACAAGCGGACAACATCTGCTTTTTCTCTACCGTTTACAACTGTTTCTGCTTCGAGTTGCGGAGTCAGATTATTTACTGTACTCACTAGCTTCCCATTCAAATCTCTGAATTCTTTCATAATTGTATGTTTTGGAATAAATAATTGCTGTGTATTATGATACTAACGTATTACTTTTGTTTTGTCAATATTTTTATCAATTTCTACAGGTTACCTTAGAATTACCCATATGCTTGCCGTAATTTAGCG
>DEST01000018.1 GCA_002361365.1 Alphaproteobacteria bacterium UBA3307 | reverse complement strand
TTGCAAATCGGTTGCTTTTCTTTTTATGTTGGCAGCCAGTAGCGGTAGGAATTTTTGCAAAAAATCATCGGCGGTAGTGTGGATTCCAAGCTCTTGCAGTGAGATAGCAGGGTATAGCATATCCGGTGTTTTTGGACTTTGTACAACATTAACACCGATACCGATGACTATATATTTTCCTTCTCCTTTTTCAAGTAGCATACCGCTGACTTTGGCATTGTTTAAAAGTACGTCATTCGGCCATTTGAGCTGTACTTTTGCCGTGGAAGAATATTGTATAATTGTGTTTAACAAGCTCAAGCCTGCCGCCATAATCAGTGAACCCAAATTTTTAAGTTCATATTCCAATAAAACGGAAAAAAACAGATTACCGTCCATACTTTGCCAACTGCGACCGAGGCGACCGCGTCCGGCTGTTTGTATGCAAGTTTGAACCACAATTTTTTGTCCGGATTTGCCTTGACTCAGTTTTAGTGCTTCATCATTGGTGCTTGTAGTTTGTTTTAGACGGATAATTGTAAAATCAGCCAATTTCATTGAAACATACTCTCCAACATCTGATATATATTTTCAGCTAAAAATTGAGGTTTTAACACAATTATCAGCATCAATATGGCGTTGAGAAAAATTGCCGTGTATATTCCGCTGTCAGCACGATCAAATGCTGTTTTATGTTCAATAAAATATAAAGTTCGCATAATTTGCAAAAAGGCGTATCCGACAACTAACATCATTATGAGCAAATATATCAACTGATAAAAATGGTGGTGCAGTGCTTGATAATTTAAGGCAGAAAACAACCCCAAAAATCCGGAAAGAGGAGGCATTCCCAACAGCGAAAACATAAATACCAACATCATTGCCGTTATATAAGGTCGTTTTTGTGCGGCACCTTCAAATTCGGTCAGCATAAATAAGTATTCGCCTTTTTTCTTTAGACCGAACAGGCAGCTACAAATGCCTAAGATTGCCAGTAAATAAACAAACATATACACAAATCCCGAATTTAAGGCATTTGGTGTAAAACGACGAAGCGTTAGTAAAATAATACCGCTACCATAAACCGCAAAGTAGGAAAATATTTTATAAACATTTTGACCGCCACAAGCTCCGATGGCGCCAACTCCGACAGACAGCAGAGCTATAGAAACATAAAATGTCTGCAAATATGCCGCTATCGGTGGCAATACGCTGATGTTAAGATGTATGAAACCTCCCCAAACAGCAATTGTCGGCAACAGCATAAAATATGTAAAAACAGGCAAAAAAGTTTTACTTAATGTTTCTGTTTGCCCAAAGTGAAGCGGTGCTAAGCCAAGCAAAAATAAAAACGGCAAAATCAGCATTATGATTGTGATATAAGTGTGGGTATCATCTTTTTCAAATTCTAAATAAAGGCGAATTTTTTCATAATCTGTCATACCGCACATTTGCCATATATATAAGGTTGCTCCCAATAATAAAAATGTTCCGCCGAGGATAAGTGCAAAATAAATACGGGTGCGGGTATTGCTTTCTTTTTGCACATCAGAATAACGCAACATCAAATAATTGTTAAACATCAACATAATGGCGCAAGCTGAGCTTAAACGTAAATCAATTGATGCCACTAACAAGTTGCCAAATAACAGCGTTATAAATAAACTTCCGCAAAATAAATATGCCGGTCGGTGCATTGCAGCAAACCACTTGCGAGATAAATAAAGTAAAATTAAGCTACCGGAATATAACATACATTCAAATATCAGAGTATAGCGATTGCCTATACTAAAGCCGAGAATCGGCGGTTTGTTATAAAAAATAACTGCCAATACTAAGCTGGTTAGTAACATAATGCGTGAAAAGCGAAAACAGCGATAATGCTCATCTTCTTCATGTTCACCAAACATTAAAATCAGTATGGCAATCAGCATTATCAGATACGGAGAAAAATATATCAAACTTTCAATCATCGGCAATCCTTACGACAGCACAAACCACAACGGGTCAAAAAATGATAAAAACAGTAACACTATAATGGCCATAAAAAATGCGCTTTGGCGTTCTGAAATATCTTCAACCGCAACGGCTGAACCTATTGTTTTGAGGTTGCGCATTATGAACAACTCATACATTACGCTCATACATATCAGCGTTATGGCGGACATTATACCGATTCCGGCTACAAAGTTAATTTTAAACAAAGCGGATATCAACACAAAATTGTTCCAAAACATTGAAGAAATCGGTAAACCAACAGCAACTAATACAAAAAAAGTAAAAATCTTTGACAGACGTGGCATATAGGCTAAAATTCCCCGATAATCGCAACGGCTCTCAGCACACGCATTTTCTGACCATAAGTCGAGTACCGTCAGGGTGGCGTTTACAATCAGAAAAATAAACAACGAGAAGGCAATATTTTTTTCGTATTGTGCGTCCAGCAATACTGTGCATAGCAAAAATAATAAATAATACACAGCCGAATATGAAAATAATTTAGGCAAAAAATCTTTAAACGAAATTCCGATAAGCGCGGCAAATAACATAGTTATTACGCCAAAAGCCGTTATTATCGGCAAAAATGTTACAACACTTTCGGGTACGGTCAATTGCCAGAAGCGCATAAAGCCGTATAGACCTGTCAAGGGAATTAAGTTTACTACAATATAAACCAACGGATTTTTAGTTCCGGTATTGATAACAGCAAACCAATGGTGAAACGGCCAAATCGGTATGCGTGATAAAAAGGCAAGGCAAATACTTATCCATACAACCATTGCCGCATATTTAGGTATTGAAACCAAAGCAATTTCAGACAATTCTACATTGCCGTGATTAAAGCGATATATTATCAAAGTGGCGGTCAACAACAGCAGAGCTCCGACCAAGCCAAGCGAAAAAAATACATATAAAACCGAAGTTTTGTGTACACTGCCAAACATTTCGACTAACATAAACAATGGTAAAACCATTCCGGCAAAAAAGATATAAAATGAAAACATATCCCGAGCTGTCAAAAATCCGGTTATATTCCACATAAAATATAGAGTCAGCAATAATAGAGCCTTGCTTTTGCGTTGTGATGCTAAAAGTCCAATCATTCCGATAAGCAAAGATAAATAAACACTAAGCAAGAGTAATAATGAAAAAGTATCGGCTCCAAATACAAGGTCAATGCCGGCATTACTTAGCCAATGGTATGTGTAATTTTCCGGAGGTATCGCAGAATTCACCACAGTCGGCGGCAATAAGCGCAGTACAACAGCGATGTTTGCAGCAATCGTAAAAATAGCCACATAAAAAGCATTTGTGTCGTTTTTTTTGGCGAACAGTACAAACATGTTGCCGAGTAGGGGAATAATCAGTAAAATCAGCAATAGTTCAGTCATAGATTATCTCCTGCCGATTGGTACGAAAACCAGATTAATATGCCTAAAATGAATAATACGACTGTGCCGCCTATTAACGGACTGGAATGTAAACGACGGAATGCCCTCAGACCGCTGACGGAAATATTTTGTGCAAAGCCCAAAACAATGCGTTCTAAAAATACGTGGTCTATCAGCAAGCCAAAAATGCGCCCGCTCAGACGTAGTATGCGGACAATAGTTAAATAGAAATTTCCGCAAAAATCATATTCTTGTAATTTAGAGATTGTATATAGAGAACTGATTTTGCCAAATTGTAAAAATACGATTATACCACCGACAAGAGCAGATAATGCCCCGAATATAACATATGGATTGGGGGAAGAAATAAGCAAAAGCCATATACATAAGACGGTCAGTTCCAATAATATACTCCACTTAAAGCGAATATTGTGCTGAGAGCCTATATTGCGCTTGCTGCCACCAAAGCAAATTTGTCCCAAAGTTATTGAAACGGTAATCAGAAATAAGCAGGAAAATCCTAAAATATATGCGCGGTTGACATTATTATACATTACAAATAAGGTTTGAGCCGCAGCTACTATTGCCAGTATAATCACACCCAAAGTTGAAACCAGTCTTTTTTTATGGGTTAATTTAAGGCGCATCAGTTGTGTCATGGTGCGACAGCGATTGTTATAAAAGTAGAGCAAATATAATGCGCTGATTAACACATACATTGCTATCATCAAATGCGAAAATTCCGGAATCCAAGCAAAACCATAACAACGAAGTAAACTGACCATCAATGACCAGAACATCAGCGTCAGATATATTATTTTAGCCTTAAATTGATTGTTGTAAATACTGCCCCAAAAAGCCCAGATTCCGGTAATAACGGATATAATATCCAAATAAGTCGTAAAATAGTCCGAAACTCGCCATAACGCATTGAACTTAATGAGTAAAATCAATGCCGCCAAAGGCGAGGATAAAAACAATACATTCTGCATTCTATGGAAACGTACATTTTGCAATCCGATAATACCAATCTGAAACAAAAAGAATCCGAGTTTTGCAAAAATTGCCGTAAGTCCGGCTAAAGATGTAAAATCAGGATAAAGTGCGGTTTTTTGATAAAGCAATATTTGATGTATTTCCAGTGAATCGACTCGTGCATTTATAATTGCCAATACCATAAATAACACCATATCCGCCAGCATATTCAACATACAATAACGCCTGCACGAATCGGAATTCTTAAGCATAAACATCGCCAAAATATCAGTTACAAACAAAGCCGAAATAAGCTGAACAAAGTTGTTGCTGGTCAATAACAAAATCAAAGATGTCAGATTAAAAATCAAAACGGCAGTATAAGTTGCGCGTCTTTCTTCATAGCGAAATAATAGATTATGCAATGCAGCTAAAACAGTAATCACAAAACACGGAAAAACAAGCATATAATTATAGGGATTAGAAATAATTTCAAATGTTAAATCTTGTCCTTGAGAGGCGTTCCACAAAAAGGAAAAAGTATGCGTTACGCCTATTTGCATTGCTTGAAAAAATTGAATAAAAACGAAAAAAAGCGATGCAAAAGCGCTATATGCAAGGACTTTATCCGCTTTTACACCTACTTTTATACTACTGAAAGCTCCGATTATAAACAGCAGAAGCACAGTATATGCAATCATAGAGCAAGGCTCTCCGGTTATGAAATAATCAGATTATTAACGTCTTTCACCAAGCGTACCGGCACAATATATTCTCTTTCTACATCATCATTATCAATTTCTACCACTAAGATTTCAGAAACAGATTTGAGTGGGCTACGCGCACCAACACTGATATGACGAAAAGCCACAGAACTTTCTTGAGACCGATACAGCAAAGCCGTCTCACCGCCGTCATAAATAAATCTCGGATTCTCCGGACCACCGATTCGGCTATCCATCATCAGCATAATTTCGCCTTTAGCGTTTTGCAAGATACTATAACGGCCTTTTTGACCGATTTCATTACTCAGAGCCATATTAAACCTCATTAACAAATAATAAATCACATTTTGAGGTAGCATAACATATAAATTTTAAAAAATAAACAGCAAATTCATTTTTTTTAACTTTTTTTATTTTTTCTATTGACTCCGATGATTTTATCTTTTATAAGCATATTCGGTTTAGATGAGTTCGTAGCTCAGTCGGTAGAGCATTTGACTTTTAATCAAAGGGTC
>DEST01000054.1 GCA_002361365.1 Alphaproteobacteria bacterium UBA3307 | reverse complement strand
TAGCAGATACGCTTGATATGCAAACGATTCCAGGGCGGGATTTTGCTCACGCCAAAAATGTTAATGGTGCGGCGGTTTATGCCGAACTGAAAGACTATTTATATGAAAATGCCGGGCTTAAACGCATTGTTTGCTGTTATGCCGAAGGTTCGCGTGAGCGTTTGCTGAATTTGATGACCGAAAACGCAATTAAAGATGTTGTTATGGCATCAGATTGGCAACAGGCCTTAAAATTGTCATCGGCAAAAAAGATTGTTTTGGTGTTGGCGGATTTGGCACACGGTTTTCGTGATAAAGAACTGTGCCTGATTTCAGAGCAAGATATTTTGGGCGAGCGGCGGCATCGTAAAACCAAAAAAGTAACCTCAAAAGATTTTATTGCCGATGTGTCAGCGTTGACTGTAGGAGAATTGGTGGTGCATATCGAACACGGTATCGGACGCTTTATGGGGCTTGAAAATATTATGGCCGGCGGTGCGCCGCACGATTGCCTTAAAATTATGTATGCGCATGATGATAAATTGTTTGTGCCGGTCGAAAATATTGATGTGCTGTCGCGATACGGTTCCGATGACGAAAATGTACAACTCGATGTTTTGGGTGGGGCGGCGTGGCAGGCCAAAAAAGCCAAAGTTAAAGAAAAAATCAAGGATATTGCCGAAAAGCTGATTAAAATAGCTGCTGAGCGGCACTTAAAAACCGCCGAATGTTTTATTACGCAAGGAGGCGTGTATGATGAGTTTTGTTCTAAATTTCCGTTTAGCGAAACCGATGACCAGTTGCACGCAATTCAAGATGTTTTACAAGATTTAAGTGCCGGAGAACCAATGGACAGACTTGTCTGCGGTGATGTCGGTTTCGGCAAAACCGAAGTGGCTCTCAGAGCGGCATTTACGGTGGCAATGTCAGGTGCACAAGTAGCTTTGATTGTACCGACAACATTGCTTGCACGTCAGCATTATCTGAACTTTGTCGAACGTATGCAGGGATTTCCGCTCAAAGTGCGGATGCTTTCCCGTTTGACCACAACAAAAGAGGCAAAAGAAACTAAAGAAGGTTTAAAGTCAGGTGCTGTGGATATCGTGATTGGTACACACGCATTGCTTGCCAAAGATATTGCTTTTTCCAATCTTGGATTATTGATTGTTGATGAAGAACAGCATTTCGGAGTTGCGCATAAAGAAAAACTGAAGGCCTTAAAATCGGACGTACATGTTCTGACTTTGAGTGCCACACCGATACCGCGGACATTGCAACTTTCTTTGACCGGAGTGAAACAGCTCAGCATTATAGCCACTCCGCCGATAGACCGTTTAGCGGCGCGCACTTTTGTGATGCCGTTTGATGCGGTAATGATAAAAGAAGCGATATATCGTGAAAAATTCCGCGGTGGGCAAACGTTTTTTGTGTGCCCGCGCGTGTCGGATATTCCGCAAATGGAAAAGACTTTGCATACCTTGGTGCCTGATGTCAAAATTGCCGTGGCGCATGGGCAAATGCCGGCAAAACAGCTTGAGGATATTATCGGTGCTTTTGCCGACGGACAGTATGATATGCTGCTTTCAACCACAATCATTGAATCCGGCATTGATATGCCGCGCGTGAATACAATGATTATCCATCGTGCCGATATGTTCGGTTTGGCGCAGTTATACCAGTTACGCGGCAGAATAGGGCGTTCCAAAATACGCGGGTATTGTTATTTTACGGTACCGGCACAAAAAAAACTCAACCCCGTTGCAGCAAAGCGCTTGAATATTTTGCAAGCGCTGGATACTCTCGGTGCCGGTTTTTCGCTTGCCAGTCACGATATGGATATTCGTGGCTCGGGTAATGTTTTGGGCACAGAGCAATCCGGACACATTAAAGATGTAGGTATTGCGTTGTATCATCAGATGCTTGATGAAGAAATTCAGCGCCAAAAAGCCGGACACGATGCTGAGATGAACGCCGCTTTAAGTAATTCGGATTGGGCACCGCAGATAACAACCGGTATTCCTTTGCTGATTCCTGAAGAATATGTGCGTGATTTGGGTGTGCGTCTGGGATTGTACCGCCGCATTGGTGCGCTCAAAGATGCTAACGAATTAGCGGATATGCGCGAAGAACTGATTGACCGGTTCGGGCCTATTCCGCAAGAGGTGGAAAATTTGTTGCAAACCATAGAAATAAAACAATTATGCTATCGCGCCAATATTGCCAAAGTTGATGCTGGCACTAAAGGTATTTTGATTGCTTTTCATAACAATAAGTTTGCGGCGGCGGATAAGTTGATAGAATTGGTGGCGCGCTCATTTGGTGTGTTTAAAATCCGTCCGGACCAAAAATTGTTTGTCGACCGCGATTTATCGTCTTATGCCGAGCGTATGGCGATTTTGAAAAAGACGGTCAATAAGTTGCTCGAGCTACTGTATAGCTGAGAAAGGTAGCCCCGTCATCTTGAGCCCCTTGCGGGCGTAAAGATCTTCGGATTACAGAAACAAAAACTCAAAGTATATTTATCCAACCTCGACTATGTGTTATAAGATTTCGACGGGGATTTCGTTATTGGCTCAACCCCTTGAGATGACATCTGTAATATATTTAATGCAATTTTCTAACGGAACTTATTGACTAAACATGGATATTATTCTATATTTTGATTATGAAAACAATGTATGTTTATATAATGACTAATGAAAATAACACAACGCTTTATGTTGGTGTAACCAATAATCTTTTACGTCGCGTGTGGGAGCATAAAAACAATATTCTGAAAGGTTTTACGGCTAAATATAAATTGCACAAATTGGTATATTTTGAAGTTTACGAAGATGAAATAACAGCGATTGCAAGAGAAAAACAACTTAAACTTTTTAGAAAAATAAAAAAGATAGATTTAATTTGCAGATTAAATCCAAATTGGATTGACTTATATAATACCATAACAAAATAATATACTACTGTCATCTAGAGGGTGTAGGCGCCGTCAAGATCTGATTTTATGGTCGCGATGTTGAAGAATATTTATATAATCCGTCAAATACTCAAAGATTTTGACGCCCGCTCACGTTGTTCGGGGCTCAAAATGACAGTGTATAGTTCATCATAAAATGCATCAAAAAACTCTTGACAAAAACGGTACTTGGTGCTATCTTATGCGGCATAATGCAATAAACCAAAGGAGTGTAAAATGGAAAAGAATTACAACGGATATTACGAGTTACATTTTGAAGAGACGGAAAGTTGTTCGGAAAATGATTGGCATTATCTCAAAGTTAAAAACAATAAAATTATCGATGCGTCATTTGCCCAACAATTCGGTGATATGGATGCTAATGAAGTTGAAAAACAACTTAAAGAAGTGATAGGGGAAAATTTTAAAGATTTTGTACTTGATAAAGTATTTTATAACGAACATAACTATGCTTGGTATGTTAGAGAATTTGAGGATAATGATTTCAACTACTATGAACATGCTAAAGAACGGAATAGAATAAGCTTAGGTTTATCTGAGCCGGAATATCAAAAAAAGATTGCCGATATTTTGCAATCCAAAGAGAATAAGGCAACTCTCGGCAAAACCAACGTGTTGGGTAAAATCGCAGCAATGAAAAACGGCCACGAAGGCGGGAAATAAAATAATGTCATTCTTCGACCTGTGCGGTGCATCAGGTCGTCCAAGAATCTCGACTTTCAATGCGTCAGCATTGCTTCAAATTAAAATGAGCGCTACTCAAAGGTCTGTTCCCTCGACGTACGAATGCACAGCATTGTGCGAGGGATTACTTGAGTTGGTTAAACGGCCACGAGGGTGGAAAATAAATCTTTGTATAACTTGTAAAAAAGTTCTTTACAAATCAAAAAATTGTGTTATATGTGTTGACAACATAACAAATATTATCAAAGTGGAGCTGCAAAGCCCCGCTTTTTTGTTAAAGGAAAAGTAATGCAAAAACACTATTTACAAGACTTAATCGAGCCGGTGGTGGAAAAAGAAGGTTTTGAGCTGGTGCGTGTGCTGACAATTGGACAGGCAAACCCAACATTGCAGGTGATGATTGATACATTAAACGGTAACGATATTACTGTTGATGATTGTGCCAGAGTCAGCAATGCGCTCTCCGTAATGCTTGATGAACAAGACCCGATTGAAAATCGCTATTCACTTGAAGTCAGTTCGCCCGGAGTTGACCGTCCGCTGACCAAACTCAAACATTTTGAACGCTGGAAAGGATATGAAATAAAGCTCGAAACTGAAGATAAGGTGGAGAATCGTAAGCGTTTTAAAGGAAAAATCGTGTCTGTTGAAGATGATAAAATTATTGTTGCAACAGAAAAGGAACAATACACAATTCCGTTTGCTGCTGTCAGTAAAGCTAAATTGGTGCTGACGGACGAATTGTGGGAAGAATATATGGCGGCTCATCAGGCTGCCGAGTTTTAACTTTATGAGGTGATACTAAAATGGAAAATTATGAAAATATGCCAAGACCGGAAATTATTGCTGTTGCCGACGCGGTGGCTCGCGATAAAAATATTGATAAGGAAGATGTTTTTACGGCAATGGAAGTGGCAATTCAAAAAGCCGGCAGAACTAAATACGGTATGGAACACGATGTGCGCGCACATATTGATCGTAAAACCGGAGCTATTGCACTTTCTCGCTATCGGGAAGTCGTGGCCGATGATGCTCTGATTGAGAACGAAGCTGCGCAAATTCCGCTCAGCTTGGCTAAAGCGTATGATAAAAAATATAAAGTGGGTGATTTTATAATTGACCCATTGCCGCCGATTGATTTCGGTCGTATTGCCTCACAAACGGCACGTCAGGTGATTATGCAAAAAATCCGTGAGGCCGAGCGCAATAAACAATATGAAGAATATAAAGAAAAAGTCGGTTCAATCATTAACGGCACGGTTAAAAAGGTGGAACAAAACAGCCGCGGATTTGTCAGCAACATTATTTTGGATATCGGTAAAAATGATGAGGCTGTTTTACGCTATGATGAGATTATTCCGCACGAAAAATTTAAGGCCGGAGACAGAGTTCGAGCTTATGTTTTGGATGTACGGCGTGAAGTTAAAGGACCGCAAATTTTCTTGTCACGCACTTGTCCGGAATTTATGGCTAAGCTGTTTACGCAAGAAGTACCGGAAATTTATGACGGTGTAGTGCAAATTATGGGAGTTGCTCGTGACCCCGGCTCTAAGGCTAAAATCTCAGTCAGAGCAAACGATAAAACAATTGATCCGGTCGGTGCCTGTGTTGGTTTGCGCGGTATCAGGGTACAGGCGGTTGTAACCGAATTGCAAGGTGAAAAAATAGATATTGTCAACTATTCGGAAGATAGAGCGCAATATATCGTTAACGCTTTGGCACCGGCAGAAGTGCTTAAAGTGGTACTGGATGAAGAAAATGGCCATATTGAGGTGGTAGTGGCAGATGACCAATTTTCACTCGCTATCGGTCGCCGCGGACAAAACGTTAAATTGGCATCGCAGCTTTTGGGAGCTAATATTGATGTTTTGACTGAAGAACAAGAGCGTGAGCGTCGCGCCAATGAAAATAAAGTTCGCACTCAGCGCTTTATGGAGGCCTTAGATGTTGATGATATGATTGCTCATTTGTTGATTGCCGAGGGATTTTCGACTATTGATGAAATCGCTTATGTCAATTTGAAAGAACTGGCGGAAATTGAAGGGTTTGATGAAGATGTAGCAACCGAATTACAATCTCGAGCTAAAGAATTTATTGCT
>DEST01000051.1 GCA_002361365.1 Alphaproteobacteria bacterium UBA3307 | reverse complement strand
CCCTTGCAGAGAGCTTTTTTATTGGTATCCAAAATGCAATTTGAAATTTGAACGAGAAAAACGTGCGCGAGGATAAAAACAATCGTTGCTCCGGTTGTTTTTAGCGCAAGCGGCGAAGTTTTCTTATTGAGTAGGGGAAGCTTGAGCAATCGCGGCGAAATTAGAAAACGAGTGACCGAAACGGAGAGTGAGGCATCGGCGAACTTGAACGCAAGACAAATCTCGCTCATTGTTTTTTGCATTCGGCAGAATGTCAAAATCCTGCTTTTTCTTCTGTAATATGAAAACCACCGCTAGACCGGTAATTAGGTTAGGTTTGTAGCAAAGGGTGAAAAAACTCCTGATTATAGGACGAAGTGTCTGTAAAAAATTAAAAAAAAGAGTTAATTCAGTATGTTTTTTATTGCTTTTCATAAAAAAATCGCTACAATTTAAAAGACCTGAAATATGGTAAATTAGCTTGAATAATAAAAGGAGCTTAAAGTATGAAATATTCTCGTTCGGCGATTACACAACTTACCAGATGGTATAAGCAAGTTTTAATTAAATGTGCAATTTTAAATGCGGCTGTTATGAGCATATCATTTGGTATGCCGGCTTTGGCTTCAGATATTACGGGGGTAACACCCAATGGAAATACCTATAATATTGAAGCGGCGAAAGTTTCAGGTTCTACCGGTTTCCGTGAGTATAATAATTTTAACCTTGATAAGGAAGATACGGCTAATCTTATTTATAAATCCGGTTACGATAAGTTTGTCAATATGGTTGACAATCAGGTCAATATTAACGGTGTTGTCAACACAATGCGCGATAATAACTTCTTCAACAACGGACACGCGATTTTTGTTTCGCCGAACGGAATTGTGGTCGGTGCTTCCGGTGTTTTGAATGTGGGTTCACTGACACTGGCAACACCGAGCCAAGCTAAATTTGATGCAATGAAAGAAGCGTACACGGGAGATGCTTTAAGTGCTTATGCAGTAGGAAAAAGCAAATACGAAGAAGTTTTAACTGATTCGCATGGTAATGTTGTGATTAACGGCAAAATTATAGCACGCGGTGATGTCGAAGTTTACGGCGATACTATAACTATTAAAGGAACATCTGCAGATAAAGCCGGAATTATAGCAGGGGCGAAAAATCAGGAAGTTTTCAAAGACCAAAATCGTGCTAAGGAAGTATTTAATAGTTTGGTATCCAACAATATTACCGAAATGCAAGGTTTTGCTCTTGAAAACGGAAAGGTTAAAATTGTTGCCGGCTCTGCAGATACAGGACGACCTCAAATCGTGAAAAAAGCCGAAGTATCTGTTGAAAATGCGCAAATAGGCGGTGAAAAAGTTGATATTATCGCCAATTCCAAAACACAAAGAATTGTAGATTTGCCGACAGATACTTCTTCATTTGATCAAAACCATATAAATTCTTTGGGCTTTGGGGTGGCTGATGAAGCAACGTCGAAAATAGAAATCAAAAATTCGGAAATCGGCGGTAAAGATATAAATATTGAGGCAAATTCTTTATCAACTACGGAAACAAATGTTAACCTGTTAAAACCGACAATTTTTGATTTGGTTTTGAATGATGAAGCAAAAGCAAGCGAATATTTCAGCGATAAAGTATTTACCGGTTTTGAAGGTGGCAGAGCCAATGCAATACTGAAAATCGAAAATTCTACACTTAATTCGAAAAATAATATAGATATTGCAACAAATGGCGAAGCTGAATTGGAAGTTAATTCTAAAGTTCTCGGGCAATCAATTCCGGCACTTTTATATGGCTTGGGAACCAAAACGGTTTCAACAGTCGATATTGTTGAAGCAACAATAAATGCCGATGCAGATGTAAGCGTTAATGCAATTTCTGCAAACAGCAGCAGTGTTTCTATATCTAATTCAAGTTTGGTGGAGCTTGATACTACCAATGCTTTAGTGATGACACTTTTGAATTATTCTAACATAACAGATACACATGCAATTATTGATAATTCAGAAATAAATGCCGCCAATCTAGATGTTGTGGCTGTTAATATGAGTGAAACAGAAAATGAATTGAGCCAAATAGCAACCGTTGGCAAAAATGATTTTATGACGACCAACTCGTATGGTTCCGGCGCAGCATTTTCTATCTTGTTTAATCGCTCTAAGAATGATGTTACAGCACTAATTAAAGATTCGACAATTACTGTGGAGGGAGAGGGAGAAGACGGAGGTATGAGAGTAATTGCTCAAAGCCTTAATATAACCAGTAATGCGATTGAAGCGTCTGCAGATGATGACAATTATAAAAAAACTGCACCTAAAACCTTTGATCAGTCGGTTAAAGATGCCATTAAAGGGTTTAAAAATAATTATATGAAAAAGACTATAAAATCTTTATTTACAAAAGGTAATATGAATGTAAATATGGAACAGGCTGATGATGCAAAAGTTCAGGTGGGTGGTGTGTTTTTATGGAATAATACTCATAATAATGCAACCGCAAAAGTCGAAAACTCAACCGTAACAGCAAAAACACTGGATATAAATTCTTATACCGTGGATTTAACCGCAAATCAGGCTCTGACTGATGCTGTCGGAGAAGCGTATTTTGGTGGCGGCGTTGCGCTTATTATAAATGATGAAACAAATACTACGCTCGCGAATATTGATAAAAATTCGGTTATTAACACTGATGAATTAAATCTCAATGCAACGACACAATTACCGATGAATGCCGGTAGTATTAAATTTGGGTTTAATCTTCCGGCTGAAATATTCGGAGTTAAAGATATTTCGGTCGGTGTGACGATGGAAGGTGATCCGGCCGGAAGTTGGGATTTTGCTTCAATATACCCCGGCAAGACAGCAAGCACAGAAAAAACGGCTGTTTCGTGGGAAGGTATTGCCGACCAAAATATAACAGATACATACGGCAGTTTAAAACCAAAATTTAAGTTAGGCGGATTTTTCAATAACTTTGCGCAAGCATCGGCAAACGGTAATACCGGAGCTATTTCCGCAACCGTTGCGGTTAATAATGTTGAAAATAATACTACTGCATCAATTACAAATGGTTCAAATGTTACCGTAAATAATGGAGATGCCATATTAAATGCGGTTAATTCTGTAATGGGTTATAATGCCGTTGGTATTGTTGATTATTTGGTTACAAAAATCAATTATTACATTCCGGGACAACAAGATTGGGGATATGAACCGAATGTCAGCGGTTCCAATGCCGGCATTGGAGGTTCTGTTCTGATTGATACTTATACGAATGATGCAACGGCAAAAATTGAAAATTCGGTGGTTAATGTAACAGAAGGTGATTTAACTCTTTCTTCTGCTTCGGAACAGGCATATTTATCGGCTCTTGCTACAGGAGGAACATCAGAAAAATTTGTTCTTGACGGCTCAGTTCACGTGCAGAATCTCAAGGGAACTACCGCTGCCGAAATTATAAATTCCACATCGATTGAAGCAAATAATATAAGTTTATCGGCAGGAAAAGCAAAAATTAAGCCTACATCAAGTGAAGTTAAACAAGATGAGAATACCAGTGAATTACAAACAAAAGAAGAACGTGATGCTAAAGATAAAATTTTAAATATAATAATAGGCGGTGCTATAGCGCAGCAATCAGAAGAAGGAGATGGAGATTCTTCATCAGGCGGTGCTGTCGGTGCTGATGTAAATGTAATAAAAATGGATAGAACCATCAGTGCCAAAGTAAATAATTCGACACTAACCGCACAACAAAATATTGATGTTGATGCCAAAACGGAAAATCAAACAATAAATGTTTCCATTGCCGGTGCTTTTGCCGGAGGAGTTTCTCCCAGTGGCGATGAAGGAGACGGAAACCAGCAAATGCAAAATGCAGGAAACTGGATGGATATTTTAGATAATGCAAATGATAATGATGATGACATTTTAGGCCTTAATAATTTATTTAACGAGAATAATCCGAATGCCGAAGGAGCGCAAAATGCAGCAGGTCAAGCAGGCGGAGCCGGTGAATTGGCAGATGGTGTTGCTGACCCTGCCGCCGCGGCAAATAATTTTTCTTTAGCTGCTGCCGGTTCGGTTAGTGTTTTATACGATAAATCTGTTGTAAAAGCAGAAATAATCGCTTCAACTTTGAATATTGCTGACGAATTAAGCGTAACATCTGATAGAAATAACTTTATGCTTAATGTTTCAGGAGGAGTGGCTAAGGCTGGAAATATAGGAGGCGGTGCTGCCGTTAATGTTTATAAAGATGAGGGAAATACAAATTCGCAAATTGATGGTTCAACAATTACCTTTACATCAGATAAGGCTAAAGAATTAAATGTAACTTCTTCAAATAATCACAAAATTATTGAAACTGCCGTCGGTGTGGGGGTTGCAAGTAATGATGAAGAAGGCATCAAGGCTGCGGTGGGTGGTTCTTTTAGTACAAATGTACTGAAAGATACGACAAAGTCTGTAATAAATAAGACGACCATCGAAAATGCCGAGGATATAACAGGTGATATTGATATTGTGTTAGCTGCCAATGCTGAAACTACAGCATGGAATGTAGGAGGTGATTTAGGATTTGCAAAGGGCGCCAATGCTGCATTCGGTTTAGGTGCTGGTGTTGCCGGTAACTTAAATTTGTTAAAACAAACCGTTGTTTCGGAAATTACCGATTCTACAAATCTGGACGATTTGAAAAATGTGTCGGTTGACTCTGTTTTAGTTCAAAACATTAATTCTATTGCTATTGCCGGAGCCGTGGTTGCAGGAGCGGAATCTTCATTTACCATTGACGGCGCGTTAGGAATTGACCTGATTGAAAATACCGTAACCGCTCAATTAAAAAATAATACAAAAATATCAGCATCGGGTGATGTAAAAGTTGATGCAAAATCAGAAATAAAAGGTAAAGATTTAACGGGAAGCGTTGATGTTTCCACTGCAGAAGGAAGCTTAGGCGTCGGTATCGGTGCCATAGTTGAGGTGGATAACAGTAAAATAAATGCAAAGATAGATAAATCAAAAATAATAAAATCAAAATCCATTGAAGTTAAAGCGGATTCAAGCGATGACAGAAAGTTCTTAGCGGCAAATTTAGGCGTTCAAGCAGGTTCAGGAACAACAGTCGCAATAAATGCCAATGGAATTGTAAGTGTTCTTAAATCTACGGTTAATGCCGCAGTGATAAACGGTTCAGAATTAAGTTCTGACGGAAACGTAAATATTAATTCAATTTATGATAATAAAAACCAAGGGATTACTGTTGTGGGAGCTATTGCTAAAAATGGCGGAGCAATTGGGGCAAATATTATCGCAAATCACTATGGCAACGAAATAACTTCTGAATTATCAAAAGATTCTAAGATATTAAAATCAAACAATATTGGTATGAGTGCAAAGAGTTCGGAATACATTAGTATGATACCTGCTGCTGTAGCCGTATCAACCGGAGGTGTTGGCTCTGTTGCCGCAAATATTGCAGTTAATATTATAAAAGATAGCACAAAGGCAAAAACAGAAGGGAAGCTGGAAACATCAGGAAATCTTACCGTTGCGGCTGATAGCGAAACAACAATTTATAACAGAGGCGGAACGCTTGCTATTGCAAGTGCTGATGCTGCGGTTGCTTTGGGCGGCGCTATAAATGTTGATTACATTGGAAAAAATGTTAATGCCCATATAGGAAATGAAACGGTTAAAAATACGGTTAGTGTCGGAGGTACAACTTCTGTTTCTGCACTTTCCACAAATTCCCTTGGCGGAACGAAAAATACTTCAGGAAAATACGATAGAGATGATATAACATCAGATTCTTACCAAGACAATTTAATGAAAAAGGATTCTGAAGGTCATTATTCCGGCATAAATTATGATAATGATTTTGGCAACTGGAATATGTTTTATAATTTAGCTTTAGGAGCTACTGTTGCAGCTTCGGGTTCGGTTATGGTAAAAACGATTGATAATACCGTAACTGCTGAAATTTTAAATTCTGATTTAACTTCTGATAATATGAATATTATGGCAGAAGATTATTCTGTTAAAAATATTATTGCCGGTCAAATCAGTGCTTCGAGTACGGCGGCAGTCGGTGCAACATTTCTCATAACAAATGATGAAAGCGATACTTCAGCTCTCATCTCTAAAAAGGCAAATGTTAATGTTGCAGGTATCTTAAATGTTTCGGCAATTAACAAAAAAGACAACAATCAAATAGTTGTTGCGGGAGGCGGTTCAGGAATCGGTGCGATAAATTTTAACGATATTATCAATAATATACAGGATAATAATTATGCAAAAATTGATGATGTAACGGTTAAAGCCGGTACATTAAATATCACTTCTGATGAAGATATGAATGCCTCGCATATTGTGGTATCGGCAACCGGTGCGGGAAATCTTGCAATAAATGTATCCCCTCTTATAAATATGTATCAAGGTGAAACGGTTGCTCAGATTACAAATTCAACAGTTAATGATGCCGCAATTACTTTACAATCCGATACTGACATCAAAACAAGAGATATTATGGCCGGAGTCGCAGTTGCCGGTATCGGTGCTGCCTTACAAGGTTTGGCAATTAAAAACACTTATGATACAACAACAAAATCAATAATTGATACGAATTCAACCATAAGAACATCAAAAGATATTACATTAAATGCAAATTCTGTAGCAAATTCAAATAATTGGATAGTCGGTTTGTCATTTGTAGGTAAAGGCGCAAGTGTAATAACAAATGTCATTATAAATAATATGATATCAGATGTTGAAACAAGTATTTCTGATTCCAATATTGTTAGCGCAAATACAATAACACTAAATTCAAATAAAGATAAAAAAGATATTTTGAAAAATTATGGTATAGCAGCAAGCGGAGCCGGTATTGGCGGAGCGGCCGTTGCAAATGTAATTTATAATATATATGAAAATGATGTTATTTCAAAAATTTACAATACATCTGTCAGCAATTCAAATTTTATAACAGCTCAAGCGTTTTCTAACAGAAATATTACAAATTATAATATTGGTATTGGTGCAACGGGAATTGGGGCTAATTTACTTGCCAATGCTCTTGTAAATGAAATAGGAACAGATACGCTTTCATATATTGACGTAAAATCTAAAACAATCAACGCATCTGATAAACTTACCGTAAAGGCGGAGGATAATACATTTGCGGATAATACAATGGGTTTTGGTGTTGCGGCAGGTTTAGGTGCAGCAGCAGGTGCTAATATCAATTTATACTATTCGGATAATTTGGCAAGGGCGGAAGTTTTATCAGATTCATCGGGACAAATAAATGCAGGAAGTACCGAAATCAGTACAAAACAAGTCGGCGGTTTGGATAATACAAATGTCGGTGTTGCCGCAGGGCTTGTTGGTATTGCCGGAGATGTAGTTTCTATAAAACTCGGTAAGCACTTAGATTATACCGATTCAGAAAAGAAAAGCGGTATAGAAGCTGCAGATGCTCGAGTTAAAAGTATATATGATCAAAATACAAAAGAAAGTGAAAGAAATTTTAGAACAAATACTTCTTCTAAGGTTGAAACAGGTGCTATTGCAAGAATTAACGGCAATTTAAAAACTAAAAATAATATTGATGTCAAAGCCGAAAGCAAATTAAAAGGTAAGGGGAATGATGACGGATTACGTCTTAGAAACGTTGATGTAACGGCAGGGATTGGAACCGGAAGTATTGCCGTCAGAAATGTTCAGTTATCAAACAATGCTATTGCAGAAATTGCAGGCGGAAAAGTAGAGAGTACATCGGGCAAGGTTGCCGTTAAGGCAGAGAATAACTCAAATGTTGATATAAAAACTACCAGAGTTAATGTATCCGGTGTTACCTTTTCCGGCGGCGGTTCAATTTATGACAATACATCTGAAACTATTGCACAAATAGGGTCATCAGATAATAATACAACTGTCAAAGCGGCATCGGGAGTTGATGTTGTTTCAAAATCTACAAATAAATCAGTAATAGATGCTACTCATGTTGTTGTAACAGTCGGGGAAGTTGTTGCGGTTGATTTGGCTGAAAATAAGGATTTCAATAGTACCTTGGCACAAATTATCGGTAAAACGGATATTGATACCTCAGGTAAATTAGCCGTTCATTCTACAGCCAATACGGATTTAAGTTCTATAAAAGCAACAGTATCTGTCAGCGGTGCAAGTATTGCTTCTGTTTCTAAAAACTCAGCGGAAGCAAGTGCTATTTCCAAAGCAATTATAAAAAATGTCAACGGAACAATAAGAGCTAACGGTATTGATATTATTACCGATTATGATGTTATGTCGACCTTTTCAAAAGCCAATGTTACTGCTGTTAAATTAGGTAATATATATTCGGGCGATACCTCCGGTGCCAAAATGAATGCCAAATTCACATCTGGTATAGACAGTGAAGCCGGTCTAACTATAAATAACAGTGGTAAAACAACAATAGAAACAGCTAAGAAAACAGGTTCAAAAGGAATAGAAGCGAAGGCAGAAATAAATAATGTTCATGTGTCATTAGTTGGTTTTGTTGCGGATACAACCGCCAAAGCCGAAAACACAGCTGAGTCAAATACAATATTGAAAGTAAAAGACCATAATGCAGCATCACTTGATGTGAATTCTTATTTGGATTCGGTAGCTGATGCAAAAGCAGGTGCCACTAAAGTAAGTGTGACTATCGGAGTGAATCTTGCAAGTACAGATGCTAAAGATATAAGTAATCTTAATGTAGATATTGCCGGTAAAAATACTATTACAGGTAGTGCCAAAATAAAGGCAATTCATAATGCTGATGTTAAATCGGATATGAGTGCATTTAATTTCGGCGGAGTTCTCGGCGGGGGGCAAAGAATCCGTATTGATACAGAGACAACAGCGAACACAACAGGTAATATCGGCGGAGATTTCAATGTCAATAATGCCGATATTGCGTTTACGACCAACAGAAATTCTTTTCTGACAAGGTCATCAGGTTCCGGTTCCGGTATTGTGAATGTAGATGATACCAAGGTTTCAAACAAGATGAACGGCGTATCTGCACTTAATATCAAGAATTATAAATCTGATAAACAAGTTGCGAATAATAATTTAAGTATATCAAATATATCCAACAATACTTTTGATATAACTTCTCATAACGGTTCAGGCGGTTTTATCAATGTCAGTGAAGATAATTCAACCACAACACTTACGGCAACAACAATTCTTAACATTATTGATTCAACAATCAATTCGGATAGTAATGTATCTTACGGTGTCAAAAATAATACCATTGTTAAAGATTCGGCATCTTTGAGTGGAGGCGGTTTTGTTGCTGTTATGACTAATGAAACGACAAATACATACACTTCAAACGCTAAGTTATCTGTTGAAAATTCTACAATAAATGCCAAGAATATTAGATTAGAATCCTTATCAAGTATAAGTTCGGCAAAGGGGGATTATGTCGATTATGCCGGCACCGGTGGCGGTTTTATTGCAAAAAATGGTTTGTATTTAACCAATAATTTAAATCAAACAAGTGAAGTTGAAATTAAAAATTCTAAGTTACATGCAGATAAGGAAACAAAAATTGAGGCGAAAACTTCTTCTGCATTCAAACAAAAGACAGATTCTAAGGCCGGTGGTTTTACGGCTATGCCAAGAAGTAAAAACTGGTTAAATGTTACTAATAACAATAAAATAAACGTCGATAGTTCATCAACAATTACAGGTGATGATCAACTTACAATCAATTTTGATTCTGATAATACATTGGAAGCGCGAGCCAATGCAGAGGCAAATCACTTTGGATTTAGAGATCCTTGGGCTGAATCTTATATTGATTTGAGAGTAAATAACACTTTGCAGAATAATGGACATTTAAGAAGCGGTAATCTTGTTGATGTTAATTTTATGAATAATTCAACAAATAAGTTAATTCAATATGCGTATGCAGAAGCCAATGCTGCTATTGCAACGACCTCAGAAGATGGTAAAATAACGAAAAAAATCACAAATAATCTGAATATTTCATCTGGTGCCGATATTATCTCTAATAAAGATGTAGAAATAAACTATTCATCCGGTACCGGCATTAGTGATTCGACCATTAAGTGGAAAACAACGTCTTATGCCGCATTTGGTATTCCTATAACAGATTCTGACAATTATTCAAAGACAGATATATCCACGAATAATACAATAAAGGTAGACGGTAAAATTGTTGCCGGTCAAAGTAACAGCAAGTATATGAAGATAAACAAAGACGGAAGTGTTGATACAGCCGCGACTTTTGGTTTTAGTATCAATGATTATACTTTGACAGGAGGAGAAGTTGTTGACGGATTACAAATAAAAAACAAAAAATTGAACAGTATTCAAATTAAAATTGATAATGCAGAGACTGAATTATCAGAAATAAATGAATATATAGCGGATTTGAATTCAGCAAAAGTTTTTTATGAATCTGAAGAAGCAGATGCCAAAGATGTTGTAGCGGAATTTAACAATTTAGCGGAAAGTGGTTACATATTTAAAAATAGTGAAACGAATGCTGATGGGAACAGTGATTTTAACAATCTTGTGATGAATGATTTAGAAACTCTGATTGTTGGTAAAGATGATAATCAATTAACTGAAGCTGAATATGCGGCACTGCTAACTGCTTGTGAAAATAAAATAAAGGAAATAGAAG
>DEST01000060.1 GCA_002361365.1 Alphaproteobacteria bacterium UBA3307 | reverse complement strand
TACCAAGCCTTCAACCTGATGAAACATCGGTGTATGCGTGGCGTCATAATCGGAACGATAAGTACGTCCCATGGCAATAATCCGGATGGGCGGTTGCTGTTTTTCCATCGTGCGGATTTGTACGCCTGAAGTATGAGTACGGATAACGTATGCCGTTTCCATATCAAAAGATTTTGCCGGGTTGCTGTTCAGATAAAAGGTATCCTGCATTTGGCGGGCAGGGTGATTTACCGGCATATTGAGCGCATTAAAGTTATGAAACTGATCTTCAATATCCGGACCTTCGGCAACTTCAAAACCCATTTGTCCGAATATTGCCGCCACTTCTTCATATATCTTCGAAACCGGATGAATGCGTCCCTGTGTTTCCGGACGTATCGGTAGCGTAACATCAAGCGTTTCGTTTTTGAGCTTTTCATTTAAGGCTTTTTCTTCCAAAAACTTTTTTTGCGCTTCAATTGCTTCTTCAATTTTTGATTTTACAATGTTTAAACCTTTGCCGAGTGAGATTTTTTCTTCTAAAGGCAGAGCGCCCAAACCTTTCATCATTTCGGTCAGTTTGCCTTTTTTACCCAAAACGGCAACCCTGACATCATCTAATTCTTTTAATACGGAGGAATTATTGATTTTATTCAATATTTCGCTTTTTAAATCTTCTAAATTTTCCATAATCTTAGCAACCTTTTGTTTAAAAAACATAAAAAAGAGCCAGCCCGAAAACTCAAAGCCAACTCTTTTTCACTGATTTATTGTATCTGTAATTTACTTGTTAAGAGCCGCTTTGGCTGTTTCAACCAACTTAGCAAATGCTTCGGGCTGTTTCAAAGCGATATCAGCGAGAACTTTACGGTCGAGTTCAACACCGGCTTTGTTAAGCCCGCTGATAAATCGAGAATAAGTTAAATCGTGGATACGTGTGGCAGCATTGATACGCTGAATCCACAAAGAACGGAAAGTTCTTTTCTTTACTTTGCGGTCACGGTATGCATATTGCAAACCTTTTTCAACTTTTTCAACAGCTACTCTGAATACATTTTTGTTACGACCTCTGTAACCCTTCGCCATATCTAAAATTTTTTTATGACGAGCGTGAGCCGTTAAACCTCTTTTAACACGAGACATATCTTATCCTCCCTCTTAAATAAACGGTAAAAACTTTTTAACAAAAGCGTTAGCGGCATCAATAATTTTAGAACCGCGAGCTTGTCTTTTTTGTTTTGTCGGTTTGTTGAAAAGAAGGTGTCTTTTGAAAGAATGTCTTCTTTTTAATTTGCCGGTACCGGTAACGTCAAAGCGCTTGGCAGCGGCCTTTTTTGTTTTTAATTTTGGCATTTTGATTCCCTTTCAATTGTTGGAAATTACACACGAGCTGTCAGGCAATGCCTTTTCGCCCGAACAACTCAAACACTGTGTGTATAACTTATTTTATTTTAAATTTCAAGTACTTTTTTTATTTTTTTTATAATAATCTGATAAGTAAATAATAAAAGTTGCATAAATGATTCAAACGCTTTATAATTAAGCGTGATTTTAAAAATGCGGGATATACAAATGAAAAAAGTTATAAAATGGACAATTATCGGGGTGGGTATTTTTTTGCTGATTATCGGAATTTGCGGTTATGCGATATATGCTAATCGAGCTAAACTTGCCAATAAAGCGATGAATTATGCCGTGCAGAGTTTAACCGGCACCAAAGAAGACGGGACGCAAACGTGGCTCGGAGGTTTGTTGGATAAAGATGCGGCACAAAATATCAATAAAACGTTGTTGAAGGCAGTTTTGGGAAATGTATCCGGTAATATATCTACACAAAGCGGTGAGCCTAATATCAAGAGAACATCTTCAGTGTCGAGTAATCGCAAACCGGGACTTGCTACAATGGCTGAAATGTTTTTAAATGGTGCCGCTGATGAAAATACGGATTTAGGGCAAATGGCACAAGCTTTGGTAAAAAGTTTTGGCGGTTTTAATAACGGTGATAAAACGGTAACAACAAATGATATAAATGCTCGCGATACCAAAGGTCGAACATTGTTGATGAATGTATGTCGGGTAGATGTTACGCCAAAGGTGATAAAAATGTTGTTGCAATACGGAGCAGATATCAATGCGGTGGACGATAATGGTCGAAATTCACTGATGTATGCCGTTGCGCTTAATGAAAATCCGGAAGTTGTACGAGTACTGCTTGAAAATGGTGCTGATGCCAAGGCTAAGGACTTGACAGGAAAAACGGCGGCTGATTATGCCAAAACCGATGAAATACGCCGTATGCTCGATAAATATATGCCTAAAAAAGGTTGGTTTTAAAAGTATAATAGCCTAATAAAAGTTGCGTCGCATGGCAAAATACAAAAAGAAAAGCCGTTATCCGATTGGGAACAGCGGCTTTTCTCGTATAGTTAATCAAGAGCTTTATAAGAGCTGATGGCAATTAACTTAGCATCAGTCTTATTATAGGTAATCTTGATTTTTTTTGCGGACCAGCGAACTTCCGGTGTTATGCTTGAGTAAGCGTAGAAAGTCTTGCCTTCCTGACCTTCCAGACGGAAGTAGTAAGCATTTCCCTCTTGCACTTTTTCCAGCACATTGGCTTCTAGCACCATCTCGGTGCGTTTGTCTGTAGTCTGAAGCTTAGAAGCTTTTACGGCAATATGCTTGTGATAAGAATCCACATAAGCAGCCTTAGCCTCTTCAAGAGTCTCGCCGACACCCACCACGTCTTTGCTGTCGGCACTGCAGAAAGCATAATACTTTACTGTCAGGTCGGCATTGGCAACAAATGTGGCAAAGAACGTATTCAGCCCTTCAATATTGTAGTAGATGGGCTCGGTCAAATACAGAATGCTGTCGTTGACCTGAATACTGATGTTCTTATAGGTGTTGGTCTTGAGAACTCTGATAGCCTCAGCCTCCGAAATGCCGTCACGCTTGTAATATGTGGCAACACCTGTGCGGATATCAACCAACATATAACCTTCGGTGTCGAATGTACCGGTCTTAGCCTGAATGCCCACATAGTATGAGCATCCGTTCTTGGTCTGGACAATATCCATACCGGCACACGGCTGTAGCAGGCCGTCGTTGTTCGTCCAGTGGAAATATCCGTTAGGATACTCGCCCCAATTCGTGATACGATCATAAATCAACCACTCGGGGTATATCCTGTTGACGAACGCTGGTGCATCCTCTGGCTTGTACCATTTGATATCACCCGTCTGCACGTCAACGACGGCAACACCTGTCACCTGCGGAGTGCTCATTCCAACCACTTTTTCGAGAGTGGTAACAGGAGCATATGGTCTGCCGTTTTCATCAATCTCGATGTTGAAATCATCGAGAATTGTTGAGGCAAAGCCGTTCGCACGCAAATGGCGCTCCAGATTGTAACCGAAGTTAGCTTCCGGAGTGTAGGCAATCTTCAGCTCTTCACCATTAAGCTTACTGATAATCCACACCTTGTCTTTGTCTGCGGCATCAGCCAGCAGATAAGCAGGAGATGCCTTCTGAGTATTCCAAGTCCAAAAATCCTTGAACTCTAGAATGCCGACATACATAAGCTGATTATCGTAGTCAAGGCGAATTTTTTTGCCGTCGATAGTCTCAACGTCTGCATGTACCGTTACGCTCTGCTTGGTCAGCGGAGAAATCTCAAAAGTATTTTTGAGGTCACCGAGCTGATTCAAAAATGCACGATACACAACCTCAGCGGGGTTGATACTCATCTTCTCCACCGGAATCGGTGAGAATACCTGAGCAGCGCCGTTGGTATTTTTCTTGACATCGATGGTATCCTTCACCTCCAGCAAATTGCGCTGAAACTGTGTATGGAAATTATCCCACGCGTATACAGCGGTTCCTAGGAGCAGAACGGTACCGCCAATCAAGCTGATGATAACACCATTTATCACCTTATTATCGAAGGTAATAAACTCCTCTGCCTCCGTCACTCGGATAGAGGTGAAGATGATACTAATCACCGCAAATATCAGCAGCTCTACATACATTGGCCAACAATCGTAAGCGAAGGTTGGCATAGTAAAATAATTCACAATGTGGAATGCTCCGCCGAGCACCAGTCCACATCCTATAACCCACGCCCATGATGACGTCTTCTGCGGCTTCTCGGCGAAGAAGTTAATCACGACATACGCCAGAACCAATACCAATGAAAATACGAAATACATCATATTCCATTTTTTTTGCGCTTTTTAGAGGTGCGCCGGATTTCCTTAGGTCCAACCTCATAATATGTTAAAAATAAAATAAAATTTGTAATTTCTAGACCTTCAGAATAGCAAAGATTTTTGTTTTTGTCAACATAAATTGCATTTAAAAACAATCCCCAAAATTTGTAACTTTTTTAATGATTTTTGCAAAAAAGTGTGTTATATCGGCAAATATATGGAGAAAGATGATGTTAAAGTGTTTTAAATGCGGTGGAAAAAATATTGTGAAAAACGGTCAGGTTTTCGGCTGGCAGCGCTATAAATGCAAAGCTTGCGGCTACCAGTTTACGCGCAATGCGCCGGCAGGAAAACCTATTCATATAAAAATACTGAGTCACACACTCTATAATGCCGGTTTTTCTATGCGGCGGATTGCTGAAATTATCGGCGTGACGGCGCAATCTGTTTCTCGCTGGATTAAAAAATGGCATACAACATTTACTCAAGAAATTGGTTCGGTAGAAAATTTTTATGAAGTGGATTCGGATAACCTATTGAAAATTATGGATATTAAGCGGAATAATAAATGCATTTTAATGCAAAACAATTTACCATCAGGTGCAGAGGTTTTTATAATCGTTAAATTACCGTCGCAAAAATAATGTCATTATAAAAGTTACAAAATGTTTTTTATGCTTGATTTTCTACATTAACTTTCATATTTTGCCTAAGATTGTTTAAAAATAGGAAGGTTTAAAATGAAAGTAAAGAAAATAAAGAGCAGAAAAATTTATCTTAATACATTTTATGCTCTGTGTCTTATCGGTTTCGGCTGGTGGTTGAATAATCGGATGTCACCGGCAACCGGCGGTTGGACAATGGAAACGCCGTCGGTGCAGGTTCAGGGACTAAAAGAACAAGATGTGGCCGCCAAAAAAAAGTATATAGCTCAGGTCGAAGCTATTAACAGCGTTGATATCGTACCGCAGGTTTCCGGTTATATTGAACAGATATTGTTTCAAAACGGTGCTGAGGTCAAAAAAGGCGATGTGCTTTTTGTGATTGAACAGCGGCGCTATAAGGATAATTTAAAAGCGGCCGAGGCAACAACCAAACAATTATCGGCAGATTATAAACGTTTGATTTCTTTGCATTCTAAACAATTTATTTCCGATAAAGAGCTTGAGGTGGCCGAAAGCGCACTCAAAAACGCCGAGGCAGCCGAGGATTTGGCAAAACTTAATCTGGAATATACCGAAGTTAAGTCTCCGATTGACGGCGTTATCGGCAAGGCACTTGTTACCATCGGAAATTTAGTCAATCAGAATACACAAAAATTGGCGCGTATTGTGCAAGTGCGTCCGGTGCGTATTGCTTTTTCGGTGACCGACAAAGAACGTTCGGTGTTTATGGATAAACTCAATGAAGCCGAAGATGTGTTTGTCGATATTGTGCTGCCAAACGGTGAAGTGCAAACCCAAACGGCACATAATTTGTTTTTCGGGAACGAAGTCAATTCGGACACGGCAACCATTCCGGTATATTTAGATGCCGAAAATGCCGATGATTTACTGGTTCCGGGGAATTATGTCGATATTTATATGCGTTTTACTTCTAAAAAAATGGCGCTTCTCGTGCCGCAAATGGCATTGTCCGAAGACGCTAACGGAACTTATGTTATGACGGTTAAGAAAGCCGAAAAAGGCGAGGGATATGTTGCCGAACAAAAATATATTAAACTCGGTGATGTGATTGATGACTGGCAAGTTGTGCTTTCCGGCCTAGATAAAAATGACAAGGTGGTGGTACAGGGATTGCAGAAAGTGCGCGACAATGCACCGGTTAAACCGATTGATGTGGATAGCGGAAAATAGGAGTTAGGACAATGTTTTCGGCTTTTTTTATTAAGCGTCCGCGCTTTTCATTTGTGATTTCCATCGTGATTGTGTTGGTCGGTATTTTAGCTCTGTTTAATTTACCGATAGCCTTGTATCCGGAAGTAACACCGCCGCAAATTACGGTACGTGCCACATATCCGGGGGCAAGCGCAGATGTGATTGCACGCACTGTCGGTATTCCGTTGGAAGATGAAATAAACGGTGTTGAAGATATGCTTTATATGGATTCATCATCTGAAGATTCGTCATACACTTTGACAGTAACGTTTGAAACCGGTGTAGATCCGGATATTGCGCAAGTAAAGGTGCAAAATCGTGTACAGCAGGCAATGCCGAAGTTGCCCGATGAAGTGACACGTCAGGGGTTGGCGGTTAAACGTGAATCTTCAAATATTTTAGGCTTTTTTGTGTTTTCATCGCCTAATGGAAGTATGGATGAAAAAGCGGTGGCTGATTATGTGTATAATAACGTGCAGCGCACACTAGCCAAAGTTTCGGGGGTCGGCGGTGTCGATGTTTATGCAGCCCAGCTCAGTATGCGTGTGTGGCTTAATGCCGATAAAATGTCGGCTATGCAAATAAATGCCGGCGAAATCTATAATGCTATTTCGGGACAGAATTATCAACCGGCGCTCGGTAAAGTAGGAGCGGCACCGACAGAAGGAACAGCACCGATGGTGTATACGTTGCAGACCAACGGACGAATGTCAACGGTTGAGCAGTTTGAAAATATTATTGTCCGCACGGCGGAAGGCGGGGGGCTGGTGCGCCTTAAAGATGTGGCAAAAGTCGAGCTCGGACAGGAAAATTACTCTATTTCCGGTCAATTTAACGGAAATGGAGCGGTATCTATGGCAATTAATCTGTCTTCCGGTGCCAATGCTCTACAAACGATGAAAAACGTCAAAGAAGTTTTGGAAGAATTGGCACAATTTTTTCCGGAAGATATGACATACACGATTGCTTATGATTCTACAAAATATATTGATGCCTCGGTTGAAGAAGTGGTGTTTACACTCTTGTTGACTTTGGCTTTGGTAATTGGTGTGTGTTATTTCTTTTTGCAAGACTTTTATTCAACACTTATTCCGGCACTGACAATACCGGTTTCTATTTTAGGAACATTTGCGGTGATTCTGGCTCTAGGATACAGCATCAATATGTTTACTCTGTTTGCAATGCTTTTGGCAATCGGAGCCGTAGTTGATGACGCGATAGTCGTGGTGGAACGTGTGGTGTTCTTAATGCAACACAGTGATATGACGGCACGTGAGGCAACCTTAAAAGCAATGAGTGAGATAACGGGGGCATTGATTGCGACTTCATGCGTGCTGTTGGCAATCTTTGTGCCGGTAGGTTTTCTTGATGGTATTGTCGGAAAAATCTATCAACAATTTTCGGTAACCATTGCCACAGCGATAATGTTTTCCTTATTGAATGCACTGACACTTTCGCCGGCGTTGTGTGCATTGCTGATTAAAAAAATCAAGCCGCGCACGGAAGGATTTTGGTTTAAGGTCAATCATTTTATTGCCGGTGCAATATATGTTTATTCGATTGTCGTTTCGTTTATTTCTAAAAAGCGTCGTGTTGTGTTAGCCATTTTTTTGTTGCTTTGCACATTAGTCGGGATTCTTTTTAAAACAGCGCAGACTTCATTTATTCCGGATGAAGATCAAGGCGTGATTATTATGAGTTTGCAATTACCTGAGGGGGCGGCAAAATTGCGCACGGAATCGTTGGTCGCCAAAGCAAATAAAATCATCAGACAAGAAAAAGGCGTTGAAAATGTGTCTGATGTTATCGGTTTTTCGCTGATGGGCGGACGCGGAGAAAATGTGGCTATGTCATTTATTGTGCTCAAACCATGGGAACAGCGTAAAGGATGGGAGGATTTTTCAACCAACATTATGCATCGCCTGCAAAGGGCAATGACCCAATTTCCGGAGGCACAATTCCAATTTTTTGAAATGCCTGCCATTCCGGGGTTGGGAACGGCCAACGGTTTGGATATTCGTTTGCAATCACGTCAGAGTATGGATTATCAAAAACTTGATGCGGCGTTACAAGGATTTTTGGCAAAAGTCAATCAATTGCCGCAAGTGGCGTATGCGTATACCACATTTAATGCAAAAACTCCAAACATCTTTTTGGATATCGACCGCGAAAAAGCCGAAAGTATGAAAGTTTCGATGAGTAGTATTTTTTCTACTTTGGAAACATATCTGGGTTCAGCGTATATCAATGACATCAACCTTGGTACACAAGTTAATAAAGTGATGATGCAATCTGATTGGAAATATCGAGATAACATTGATAATATCAACGAATTGTACGTGCAGAACAATCTCGGACGAATGGTGCCGATGCGAGGTCTTGTTGATTTGCATAAAGTTTTGGCTCCGCGTGTGGTTGAGCGTTATAATCAATATCCGGCAGCTTCCGTTACGGCAGTGCAGGTACCGGGAAGTTCAACCGGTCAGGCAATGGCGGCGGTGGAAAAGCTTATAGGAAGCTTACCGAAAGGGTTTAATATCGAATGGTCAACCATGAGTTATCAGGAAAAACATACTTCGGGGCAGATTGGCTTTTTATTGTTACTGTCTTTAACTTTTGCTTATTTGTTTTTGGTGGCGCAGTATGAAAGCTTTATTATTCCGATACCGGTGATTATGTCTTTGACTGTTGCGGTCAGCGGGGCAATGCTTGGGTTGTTTTTCAGCGGTGAAGCATTGAGTATTTATGCGCAGCTCGGCATTATTTTGTTGGTTGGTATGGCGAGTAAGAATGCTATTCTGATTGTGGAATTTGCGCGTGATGAACGGGCTAAAGGTGCAACCATTGTCAATGCGGCGGTCCGTGGTCTGGCAGAAAGATTTCGTGCCGTGTTGATGACGGCATCAGCTTTTGTACTGGGTGTGTTTCCGATGATTATTGCTACCGGAGCGGCTGCAGCCAGTCGTAAAGCTATCGGTATTCCGGTATTTTGGGGAATGCTTGTCGGAACACTCGGCGGTTTATTCGTTATACCGATGTTTTATGCATGGGTTCAGGAAAAAAGCGAACGCTTTGCCAAGTGGCGGAAAAAACGCCGCAAAAAAGCATAAGGTTTATGTTTATAATATACACAAACGTCGGCAGTATAAATTGTCGGCGTTTTTTGTGTTATTTTTTTGCGAAATTTGGATAAATTAAGCGATTTTTAAATAAAATGAGTGTAATATAACTTTTTAAGAGAACAGGGGAAAAAAATGAAACGCACAAAAGTCGCACTTGTTTATGATTTTGATGAAACTTTAAGCACAACCTATATGCAAGATTATTTGCTGATACCGGAACTTGGTATGAAACCGACGGATTTTTGGCGTGAGGCTAATGCGTGGTCAGCGCAAAACGGAGTTGACCAAGTTACCGGCAGTATGTATTATTTTACTAAATTGGCAAAAGAAAAGGGGTTTCATCTGACAAAAGAAAATCTTTCGTATTGCGGTGCATTCATCGTGTTTTTCAAAGGTGTGGAAGATTGGTTTGAACGTATCAATAAATACGGCAAATTTTTGGATTTGGATATTGAACACTATATTGTTTCTTCCGGTTATGAGGAAATCATCGAAGGTTGCGGTATTCGCAAGTTTTTTAAAGATGTTTATGGATGTGCTTTTGCATATGGTGATAACGGTTTGCCGGTATGGCCGGCACGAGTGGTAAATTATTCCGGTAAAGTACAATATCTTTCCAAAATCAATAAAGGGTTAGGGAAGTTTGATGATAAAATCGTTAATGAATATATGCCTGATGAAGAACGGCGTATCCCTTATACAAGGATTATTTACTTTGGTGACGGAATGACGGATATCCCGTCAATGAAAATGGTTAAAAACCACGGCGGAACAGCAATTGCCGTTTATAAACCGTATAGTCATCATAAATCTAAAGCTATAAAATTGTTGACTGATAATCGGGTGAATTTTGCATTGGCAGCTGATTATAGAGCAGGTAAAGAAATTGATAGCGTTGTCAAAACGATTTTAAACAAAATCGCAACTGAACGGGATTTGGAAATTTTAAAGAAAAAGGAAGATAAGAAAAAGCAAAACAGATAATTTTCTAAATAATTATTCTTTGTTATTTTATCTGCAATCAGTGTATTATAAAACACATACCCGTCAGCAGCAAATTTTAGATATAATGTACATTTTAATGCTTAATACAAAAAAGGATTTTACCATGAAAAATAATACATCTTCAGAAACGTGTGCTATTAGTTCCGAAACGTTAATTCAAACAGGAACTCATTGGAATAAACAGGCAATTAAACCTATTCATATTGAATGTCCGCAAATAACAATGCTGAGGATTACTGTCCCTGCCGGTAAAAAATTGGCAATGCATAAGCATCCGATTTTAAATATCGGATATTTAACCAAGGGAGAACTGACTGTTCGTTCGGAAGATGGAAATGTGCTGGTTTTAAAACCGGGAGACCCGATTGTTGAGTTGGTTGATGCGTGGCACTATGGTGAGAGTACCGGCACAGATGATGCGGAAATTGTTGTTACTTATGTTGGGGATAAAAAAGATTGCTTAAGTATAATTAAAGAATAAACATTTTAATTATATCCGATAAAAATTAGCTATGGAAAACAAGTAAATTTTTGTTGCCTTTGAGTATACTCTAAGGATTATTTTACCAGTAGATAATAATCTGTTGGTAATGCAACACACGGTAGGGTATTGACGGTGATATCTTTGCCGTATTATCGATATGTTATGCCGTAATTTTATAATACATAAGGTAATAAAATGAAAATATTCCGCTTGCCGTCAGTTTTCTACGTCGTTCTAAAGTTTCTCCGTTCAGCGGCACAATGTTTTCATTTTCCAGAACAATCTCTTTTATGTTCTGACAGCTTTTTTGTAAAATATAGTCGGCCAGTTGTTTGGTTCTGGATTGCGGTCTGACACATGCGTTAACGTATAAAATCATATATCACCTTCTGATTCAGTTTTTTAATTACCGACAAAGTTACCCATTAGCATCATTTATCCAATGCACCGATGCCGCGCAGAATACCAATCATACCCTCGGCGGCAATATCGTTTATAATCTTGCCTTCATCATTGAAATAATAGAAGTTCATAACCGAAGTAGAGAAATGCTTACCGGTGGCAGGCATTCCCATAAACTCGCTTTCGTGAGTGCCGCTTAAAGTCCAACGCACAGCGACAACATTTCCCTCGGCAACCATTTCTTCCAATTTCCATTGAACATCCGGAAAACTTTGACGCATCCAATGAACAACCGAAAGATAGCCTTCTCCGCCATATAAAGGTGTCAGCGAGGCCGGTGTATAGAACGGTGCATCATCGGCAACAAGTTCTTTGGCAATATTTGAATCGGCAGTGTTTATCATTGTTTCAAAGCGTTTCATTGCCGCTTTATGTGCTTCACTATTATTATCAGGCTGTTTGGAGCAAGCCACAAGCATTAACAAAGCACAGCATAAATTTACTAAATATTTCATTTTAAGTTTTCCGATGTTTTTTTGTGATGATATTTTATGGCTGAACAAAAAGCAATACAATTTGCAATTTTATCAAAGAGCATTTATCATTGTGCCGGAAAGAGGTAAGAGATGCACGATATTTGGAATCCATGGCACGGTTGCGTAAAAAAGAGCGAGGGCTGTCAGCACTGCTATATGTATTTTTTGGACAAGCAGAGAAATGCTGACGGCTCCAAAATATATCGTGTCAAAAACAACTTTGATTATCCTTTACACAAAAATGCCGATGGCTCGTATAAAATTAAAAGTGGCGAATGTTTGCGGGTCTGCTTAACCTCGGATTTCTTTTTGAAAGAAGCGGACGAATGGCGTGATGAAGCGTGGAATATCATCAAAAAGCGTCCTGATGTCGGATTTTATTTGCTTACCAAGCGACCGGAAAGAGTTGCCGAACATTTGCCGAAAGATTGGGAAAACGGTTGGGATAATGTGTTTTTCAGCGTTACGGCGGAAAATCAGTTAAGAGCAGATGAGCGACTGCCGATTTTAATGGATTTGCCTTTCAAGCACAAAGGAGTGATGACAGCACCGTTTATCGGGCAAATCAGCTTGCAAAAGTGGCTTAAAAGCGGACAAATAGAACAAGTTGTTGCCGGCGGTGAGAATTATGACGGCAACAGAGTTTTGAAATATGAATGGGTAAAATCGCTTTATGACGAATGTGTGGCGGCAAATGTGAGGTTTTGCTTTATAGAGACAGGAACAAAGTTTGAAAAAGACGGCAAAGTTTATACAATGCCGAGCAAACGTTTGCAGAGCGAACAGGCATATAAGTCCGGTTTACAATTTGCAGGCAAGCCGATTGAATGGCAACTACATAAGCCACAAAGCGAACTTTTTGATGACGGCTGGTATGTTAAGTACTGGCGCAAAAATTGTGAAACTTGCGGTTCTCGGCTTATTTGCAACGGATGTTCTAATTGCGGCGAATGTGAAAAATAAAGCAAAATTTATGAAAAAAATTCTCGATTCAACTCATTGAATTTAAAAGAAAATCATGCAGAATCATGGACTTATGCATATTTTTTATGAAAAAAGTACTTGACAGCGGATTCTTTGCATGTTTAAATCATAACAGAAAGCGAGGGCTGCCTCCCGAGGCATTTCTTAAAAAAGTGAATTTATAAACCAACTTGTCCCACTTTAAGCGGACTAAAAGGAGATTAAAATGACTACAAGGCGGTATAGCCACTATGACCCACCAACCACGCTATACGGCTTTTTACCAAGCGATGATTAAAGAAGATAAACCGAAAGAAAAATAACATTTTAGCAAGAAAG
>DEST01000045.1 GCA_002361365.1 Alphaproteobacteria bacterium UBA3307 | reverse complement strand
GGAGGAAAAATGCGTTACGTTATATTGATACTGACATTATTATATTCTGTATCGGCACAGGCGGAGCCTAGACATCGGCACTTAGATGAAAATAAAACAAATTTGGTTGCCTCAGATGAAATAGTGTCGCAAACTGAAACCTTGAGTAATAATCATAGAATTAAATCAATAAATCACAATCGTACGGAGCAGCATAAAAATCATCGCCAATCACAGAATAAAAAGACAGATTTGGATAATAAATCACACTCCCATAAAAATAACTTCAAACATCAACAAAAAAGACCGGAGAAAAAATCCGGATTTTATCTGAATGTCAATCTTTCCGGCAGAACCCCAATTATGGCACATCATACGATTGTAGAACAGCCGATAAGGTTAGTACGGCCGTTAGTGTATGAAAATAATATTTACAGCAACAATGCTTACACTTGTCGTAGCATAAAAGAACTTAAATATTGCACAGATTATCGCGGCAAAGCACTTGATGGTCGTATTGTGCAAAACTATGGTGAAAATGTGGCGTATGAACATTATAAAAACGGCTATCAAAATGGTGAAACTTCTATTTTTTCGGCTGATGGAACTTTGGTACGTAAAACCAATTATAAAAAGAGCCGCAAACACGGTCAGGAAAAAGTATATTATGCCAATGGGAAAGTTGAATATACTGCCAATTATAAACAAGGCGCACTTGAAGGAACGGTGCTTCAATATAATATGAACGGCAAACAAATCGGGCGTATGACATATCATAATGGCCGTGTGCAATCTCGTTTTTGCCGGTATAAAACCCAAGATGCAGATTTGTTAGCTCAGATAAAGCAAAAAAAATATAATGAGCTGATTTTGTGTGATGATGAAACAGTATATTAAATATAGCCTGACATAAAAATGCCGGAGATTATTTTTTCTCCGGTATTTTTACTTTCAGATGAGCCTGAATTACATTTTTTTCTTTATCCAGCGTTTCGTGATAATGAGTAACAATATGGTTAAGTTTATGCCAAAATCCTTCTTCAAATGATATAACTGTTCCCCATACAGCCATAAAAAACATAATTATGGTGGCAATACATTCTGCAATTTCCAGCTTTTCTTTAAATGTGTATTTCATACCCACTTAAATATACTCAAAATCGCAGATTTCAGCTATGCAAAAGTTTTATTTGGCATAACCTATTGGTTGGTGCGCAATTACAAATTCATCATCATTCAATTTTAGAGCTTTATGGAGTGCGTCAAAATTTATCAGACCGCGAATAACGGTAGAAAGTCCTTTAGCCGTTGTATAAAGATAAACATTTTGATAGGCTGAACCGGCGTGGTCATGCCCCCAATGAGAATCTGAGCTAGTATATATAAGGTGTAGAGGCGCATCACTGACAAACGGTTGTTTTTCTGCTGTGTACGGAATAGCATTTTCGTCAGATATTTTTTCCAGTTGATTTTCTTTAGCGTTATAAAGCCATATTCCGTCTTGACGCAATACAAAAACTTTTAAATTTTGTTCATTGCGAGCAGTAGCAATAGTTCGTTTTCCGTATTGATTAACTCCAAATGCAGCCCATAAAATTTCGCTTAATGTTTGTTTATCAATTTGTTTGGAAGAATCATAAGCACGAGCTGACTGCCGAGTATTTAACAATTTCATCAAACTTACGGTAGATTGCTCTACATCAGGCTGGGGCAATTTCTGCACATTTGCGGCCATTGTTGTACCGCAAGTTAAAAATGCTATTGCTAAAATAAGATAAAATATATTTTTCATTGCATCACCTTTCTTTTATAATCTATAATATTTGTTGTAAAATATTGTAAACTTCATACATAGTTTGTGCTACATAAGCTGCACCGAGATTGCGGCATTTTGCTGCGTATTCAGCACTGTTGTTTCCGGTTGCTCCGATATAGGCAATAACCGGTATTTTTGCCGCAACACCGGCTTGAATACCTACAGCTGAATCTTCAATAATAATGCTGTTTTGCGGTGTGTATCCCATTTTGGCGGCAGCGTATAAAAATAAATCCGGCGCCGGTTTACCGTATTGTACATCATAAGCTGTAAACATATTAGCTTTATTAAAGTATTTATCAAGTCCGAGTTGTTTTATTTTTAAAGCATTTTTGTCAGCGGTTGCACCGGTGGCGATACATTGTGCAAAATTTGTATCTTGAAAAATCTGCTCTATATTTGGTGTTAAAAATAATTCAGTGGCAATCAGTCTAATTTCATTTATCTTAAGTGTTTGTTGAAAATCAACATCAAAAATAAAATGCGGAAAATCTTTTTGCAACAATTCAACTTTGGTTTTATCGGCTTTACCGCGGATATAATATTCAATCTGTGATTCGTTCAAGTCGATGTTTTTCAGATTGTGCAGTGCATCAACCCAATTTTGCACCCATAAATGTTCACTATCGGCAATAACACCGTCAAAATCCCATATAATCAATTTATTAGGTTTCATTCAATATTCCTTCTTGCTTGGACAATTATTATGCAAATATCTTCGGTTCGTCAATGTACGGTATTTTTTTTGCACAAATTTTACTAAAATCAAAAAAAAATCTGTTTTTTAAGTAAGAATTGCATTATCAAAAAATAAAGGAGCAAACAATGAATGCAATTAAACTTTTTATAACTGATTTATGGCATCGCCTCAAATGGCGCGGAAATCTGCTCACTTTTGTTGAGTTAGGATTGATTATTGCCATTTTGCCGATAATGAGGGGGGCAAATCCGCAATGGTTTGTGGAAGACGGCTTGGTTGAAAATATTCAGCTGTTAGTGCTAAGCACGGCAATTATTGTTGCTTGTCTGTCTAAAAATGAACAATCTCTGTTTATTTTTGTAGCAATGATTGTCGGATTTATGATTATTCGAGAAACCAATCTTTTTCGCGGCTATTTTTGCGCTAGGTATTTAGAAGAAGATACAATTTGTCGTTGGAAAGAATTTCGTTTCGGTTGGATTGCAGATGCTTTGCGTTGGTTGTTTGTTTTGACGATGGTCGGATATTTTATGTACCACAAGTTATGGAAAAAAGTTTGGCAATATATTTGCAACGCCCCGATTTTTGTATGGGATTTATTGATTCTCGGCGTAATGATTGTCGGCGGAACGGCGGCGGAATTTCAGAGCATAGATAATGAAATTTTGGAAGAATGTTGTGAGCTTATTGCCTATTTGGCTTTAACAAACTGCATTTGGCGTTATACCGGTTGGACGGAAGAAAAATAAGAGGTTATAGATAATGCACGAAATTAAATGTCCGAAATGCGGCGAAGTTTTTACGGTGGATGAGTCCGGTTATGTCGCACTGTTAAACCAAGTCAGAGATGCCGAATTTCATAAAGAATTACACGAGCGGGTAGCACAGCTGGCGCGTGAAAAAGACGATGCGCTCAAAATGGCGGCAACCAAAGCCGAGATGGAAAAAGCCCAATCTTTAGCCGAATTGCAACAGGAAAATATCAGTCTTAAAAATCAGTTGCAATCTTTGGGTAAAGATAATGATTTAGAAAAAGCACAATTTGCCTCACAATATATTCAACAAATAGAGCAGCTTAAAGCTCAAATTGTTGCAAATGATAAAGATAAACAAATTGCAGTAATAGCTGCTGTTGATGCGCAAAAAGATAATCTCACACAAAAAGAACAAATCATTCTGCAATTGCAAAATCAGCTTAAAGAGGCAGAAAAAGACAGTTTGCTTAGAGAACAAAATTTGAAAGAAAATTTTAATAACCAACTTAAAGCTAAAGATGCGGCAATTGAGTTTTATAAAGACCTGAAAATCAGGATGTCTACTAAAATGGTGGGGGAAACTCTGGAACAACATTGCGAAACAGAATTTAACCGCCTGCGTATGACAGCTTTTCCTTATGCATATTTTGAGAAAGATAATGATGCCAAAACCGGTAGCAAAGGTGACTATATTTTCCGCGATAAGACAGATGACGGAGTGGAATTCTTATCTATTATGTTTGAGATGAAAAACGAAATGGATACTACCGCTACTAAGCATAAAAATGAAGATTTTTTCAAAGAACTTGATAAAGACCGCACGGAAAAAGGGTGTGAATATGCGGTTTTGGTATCGCTTTTAGAAAATGACAGTGAGCTGTATAATGCCGGTATAGTCGATGTTTCATACCGATATCCCAAAATGTATGTGATTCGTCCGCAATTTTTTATTCCGTTGATAACTCTTTTACGCAATGCATCTCTTAATTCGTCGCAATATCGTCGTCAGGCACTTGAGTTGCGTAATCAAAACATTGATATTACTCATTTTGAGGAAGATATTAACGAGTTTAAAGAAAAATTCGGCCGCAATTATCAGTTGGCAAGTGATAAATTTAAAAAAGCCATTGAGGAAATTGATAAAACCATCGACCATTTACAAAAAACCAAAGATGCGCTGTTATCATCTGACAATAATTTGCGTTTAGCAAACAATAAAGCTCAGGAATTAACGGTAAAGCGATTGACACGCAACAATCCGACCATGAAACAAAAATTTGCCGAACTTGACGACGCTAACAAATGGTGATTATAAAACATAATGCCGTTTTTCCGCTTTAACGGTTGTTGGTTCGGTATGCCCAGAATAGAGGATGGTATCATCAGGCAATGTAAGGATTTTGTTAGTAATATTTTGTAATAGCTGTGTATCATTTCCTCCCGGAATATCGGTTCGGCCGCGGCTGTTTTTGAATATGGTATCACCAACAAATGCTAAATGATTGGCGGTATCATAGAATATAGATGAATCTTGCGTATGCCCGGGAGTATGCATAAGTTGTAATTTTATATCAGAATTTACCTCAAGGCTTGTAACCGCGTTATCATCAAGCGGTTGAAAATTATTAAGAATTATCGGTGAGCCAAAATATTCCGAAAGATTATATTGCGGGTCGGAAAGATATTTTCTGCTTTGTTTGTGTGCAAAATACGGGATTTTAAGAATTGAAGATATTTTTGCAACTGCACCGATATGGTCAAAATGACCGTGAGTAAGTAATATTTTTTCAATTGTCCAGTGATTATCGGCAACAATTTGCAACAGTTTTTCCGCTTCGGCACCGGCATCAAGCAAAAAACCGTGTTTAGTAACTTCATCAATATAAAAATAAGCATTTGTAGTGATAATCCCCTCAACAGGAACTTGTCTGATAATCATTATACTATCTTCCTTTATAAATGAAAAGGGCAGTATTACAACTGCCCGATTTTACTTAAGAATGGTCCAAAAAAGAACGTAAACGTTTAGAACGACTCGGGTGTTTGAGTTTGCGCAAAGCTTTAGCTTCAATTTGTCGAATGCGCTCACGCGTGACATTAAATTGTTTACCCACTTCTTCCAGAGTATGGTCGGTGTTCATTCCAATCCCAAAACGCATACGCAACACCCGTTCTTCGCGCGGAGATAAAGAAGCTAAAATATTGGAACAGGTTTCTTTAAGGTTAGTATGAATCGCCATATCCAACGGTTGTAAAGCACTCTCATCGGCAATAAAATCACCAAGAGAAGAATCATCTTCATCACCAACCGGAGCTTCCAAACTTACCGGTTCTTTGGCTATTTTCATCACCTTACGAATTTTTTCGAGCGGCATAGAAAGTCGCTTAGCCAATTCTTCCGGCACAGGTTCGCGTCCCATTTCAGCCAACATTTGCCGCGATGTACGCACTAGTTTATTTATTGTTTCTATCATATGAACCGGAATTCTGATGGTGCGTGCTTGGTCGGCAATCGAACGAGTTATGGCTTGCCGTATCCACCAAGTGGCATAGGTAGAAAATTTGTAACCACGGCGATATTCAAACTTATCAACCGCCTTCATCAAACCGATATTACCTTCTTGAATCAAATCTAAAAACTGCATACCGCGATTGGTATATTTTTTTGCAATAGAAATAACCAAACGCAAGTTAGCTTCTATCATTTCTTTTTTTGCACGTTCGGCTTCTCGTTCGCCTTTTTTAATGGTTTCTACCATTTTGCGATATTCACTTATCGGCAAATCACATTCTTGAGCCATTTGCGCCACATTTTGGCGAATTTCAATAATCTCATCTTTATACTTTTCAACAAACATATTCCAGTGTTTGTCTTTTTTCTGGGAGATTTTTGCCAGCCAGTTCGGCTCCAATTCTGATTTTTGATAAGCATCAAGAAACTCATCGCGTTTGATTTTGCAGCCCATTGCCAAACGTAATAATTTACCTTCTTGAGAAAGTAAGCGATTATTCATATCATTAAGCTGTTCGACCAACTGTTCCACACGAGCGCTGTTCAAATGAATTGAGCTCATCAATTCAATCAATTCCTTTTTGAGCTTATTATATTTCTTTTCGGTAGTAGGGCTGATTTTACGACCAGATAAAATAGTAGCCATACGTTGTCCTTGCACTTTGCGCAAATTATCATAATAGCTCGAAATTTTAGTCAGAGTTTCCAACACCGGTTGCATCAACATTGTTTCCATTGTAGAAACAGAAGTTGAATTATGCCCGACACCATCAGATTCCTCATCTTCTATCGGATTTTCGCCGTTTTCTTCACCATCAAGCGATTCGATATTTTCTTCTGTATCTTCCATTTCATCATCAACATCGCCGTCGATATCAATATCCGTATCCAAATCATCATCAATTTCATCAAGATTCTTTTCATTCAGCTCTTTGGTGACTTTTTCCAAATCATCAACTTGAGTTTCCGAATCGTCGTAAACCATAGCTTCAGAATCATCACCAAACATCATTTCTAAATCTACAATGTCACGTAATTGCAATTCTCCGGATTCCAGTTGGTCACGCCATTGTGAAATAGCTTTAATGGTCATAGGGCTTTCACATAAACCGCTAATCATAACAGTTTTGCCGGCCTCAATACGTTTTGATATAGCAATTTCACCTTCACGCGACAGAAGTTCAACCAACCCCATTTCTTTAAGATACATTCTTACCGGATCATCGGAGTGACTTATGTCTTTTACATCAATATTGCCGGAATTTTCAAATTCTTCAGCATTATCATCATAGGCATAATCATCGGAATCATCTTCATTTTCATCATTATCGGAATCAGAAGTTATGGTAATCCCCATATCTGAAATATTAGACATTATATCTTCCAGTTTCTCGGAAGACAATTTTTCAGGAGGGAGAACTTTATTAAGCTCTTCCATTGTGATATATCCTATTTTTTTGCCTTTGGCGATTAAATTGCGAATAGCAACTGCCGGAGCATCAATTAAAGCATCTTCGGCGCTGTCCGCCTCATATAAATCTTGATTATTTTTTTCTGACATTTCGTTCCTTAAAAATCGATTTTTAATCTTTGAAAAGATTATATATTTGCTAGCATCAGATATAAATAATTACATTTTATTTGTTTGTCAAGAATTAGATGTAAAAAAAATACAAAAATATAAATCAAAAATTACTTTACGAAAATAATTATATATCAAATACAACAAAACAGATATGGGGATAAATGTTTTGTTTTTGTGGTATTTAAAATAAATATGTTTAGAATGAGCTATCGATGTTGTGAGGAATGTATGAGAAAAGTACTTTTTTTATTGTTTAATCTATTGATAATATGTGGATTTTCAATCTGTCTACCAGCGTGTACCGCTACTGCTGAAACAGAAAAAATTACTCCGCCGGCGGAATGGACTACTTTTATTAAAAATTTACAAAGTGAAATGCTTGCCAAAGGAATTTCACAAAAAACTATTGATAAAGCTTATAAAGGAAAAAACTATTATCATAAGGCTCCCGATGTTGTTAATTTAGATAAACAGCAAACTGAATTTGTTTTAACAACTTGTACTTACGTAAATCGTTTGGTCAATAAACAACGAGTTAACGAAGCTCGTAAACACTACAAAGATATAAAGAAAAAATACGCAAAAATAGAAAAACAATATAATGTGCCACTTAATTATATCGTATCGTTTTGGGGAGTGGAAACAAACTTTGGGAAAAATAAAGGCAAGCACCATTTGATAGATAGTTTAACTAACTTAAGTTATAAAAATCGTCGTTCAAAATTTTTTAAATCTGAGCTCTATAATGTGTTGAAAATTATGGATAAAACTAATTTGAGCGAAGATAAAATGCTTGGTTCTTGGGCCGGCGCAATGGGGCATTTTCAATTTATGCCTTCAACTTATAACAGCTATGCGGTTGATTATGATGGTGATAAAATACCTGATATATGGAATTCTTTTCCCGATGCTTTAGCTTCAGCTGAAAATTATTTGACCAGACTCGGCTGGAAATATGATGAGCCTTGGGGAACTAGAGTAACATTACCGTGGGATTTTGATTACAAAGATGTCGGTCGTAAAATTACCAAAAAGGTCAGCGAATGGAAAAAACTCGGGGTATTGACTTTTGCCGGTAAAAAATTACCGTTTGATGCTGAGCTGAAAGGTTCAATTATTTTGCCGGACGGTCGTAAAGGGCCTGCATATCTGGTGTTTGGTAACTTTAAACGTGTGATGATTTGGAATAGGTCGGACAACTATGCAATAGCTGTGGTAACTTTGGCCGATTATATTGCTGATACCGATAAAAAATGGACGCCATTGGAGGCTACGCAACAATATACTCTAAACAGCGATGAAATCAGAAAAATTCAACAATTTTACAACAAACTTTCTGTTAAAAAAATAAAAGAAGACGGCAAACTCGGGCCGATTACGCGTGAAAGTGTAAAGTTTTTGCAACGTAAGGCACGTTTGCCGGAAGATGGATATCCGGATTACAGATTATTAAGTAAAATTGCCGCATACGATACAAAAACCGGTTTTAAAGTACCGGCACCGCAGAGAAAACCGGCAAAAAAATAAAATTTGGACTAATATAGCATAATTATAAGGTAAGTTTAGGCAAAATGAATAATAAAAAACATATATCTTTTATCAAACATTTATGTGCATTAAATATGCTGATGGGAATATTGTTTCTCAATGCTTGTACTACCGGCACGCCCGAACTTTCCGGTATGTCGCCGCAAGCCCAAGCAAAAATCATCAAAGATTACGGCGGAATTTATAAAATAGGTAAGCCGTATAAGGTAATGGGGCGTTGGTATTATCCAAAAGAGGACTACAATTATAAGGAAGAAGGTATGGCCTCTTGGTACGGAGAAGATTTTAATGGTAAAAAAACCGCCAACGGAGAACGATATAATATGAATACTTTGACCGCGGCACATCGCACTCTGCCTTTGCCATGTATTGTTAAAGTGACAAACTTACAAAACGGTCGCTCAATAGTAGTGCGGGTGAATGACCGCGGTCCGTATGTTAAAGAGCGGATTATTGACCTTTCTAAACGCGGTGCAACTTTGCTCGGATATATGGGACAGGGAACAACTCGAGTACGCGTTGAAATTATGGCTAAGGAAAGTAAACAGCTTAAAGAAGCAATGTTGACCGGCAATGTTTCTCCTGATGCAGAAGAAACATTTTCTCCGGCACCGTCTTTGTATGAATCTTCTGAAGAAAGACGCAAAATTTCCGCTGAAGTGCAAAAAGCTGATGAAGCGGCAATTTATGCCGAGGCCGGCGGTAAAAAAATTTCTACAGGCACTTATACACCAACCGGACAAACAGCAGAACCGGCAGTTTACGGTAGTGCTGCTTCCAAAAATGGTGAAATACGCTCCGGTTCTCTTGGTGTTATGAGCGGTAATGAAGTAAAAGTGTCTGAAAATCAGGGAATTTATGCTAAAGCAGCAGAAAATCCGCAAAAAGCAGGAACACAAACCGCTAAATCTTCCGGCGGATATGAATATATGCGTGGTTATTATTATATCCATACCGGTGCATTCAGCAATTATGCATTGGCGCATCAACAACTGGTGCGAGTAAAAGAATACGGAACGGCACATATTGTACCAACTCAAGCGAATGGAAAGAAACTATATCGGGTTTCCGTTGGACCATATAGTCGAATAGAAGAGGCAAAAGTAACTCAGGCAAAATTGAAATATTACGGATTTAATGAAACAAGAATCGAGCAAAAATAGGAGACAATTATGAAATTAAATAAATTCGGTACAACAGCTTTATTATGCAGCATCTTCGCAGCAATACAAGCAAATGCGTTTGAAACGACAGCGCGTAATGCTATTTTAATGGATTTTGCAACCGGAGAATATTTGTTTGAAAAAAATATAACGGAAGCTGTACCGCCGGCATCTATGAGCAAGCTTATGACTGTATATATTTTAATGCGCAAAATCAAAGACGGCAGCATCAAACTTGACGATACTTTTTCGGTAAGTGAAAATGCGTGGCGCAAAGGTGGTGCGGCAACCGGCGGTTCTACAATGTTTCTTTCAATCGGCGATAATGTAAGTGTTGAAAATTTGATTAAGGGAATTGTAATTCAGTCGGGCAACGATGCGTGTATTGTCGTGGCAGAAAATATAGCCGGAACAGAAGAGGATTTTGCCTTATTGATGAACAAAACAGCTCAAGAGTTGGGATTAAAACACAGTAGTTTTGCCAATTCTACCGGTTTGCCTCATCCGGACCAAAAAATGTCTATGGAAGATTTGGCAATTTTATCACAGCATATTATCAGCGAATTTCCGGATTTATATGCTTATTTCAAAGAAAAAGAATTTAAATATAATAACATCAAACAAGGCAATCGTAATCCGCTATTATATACTATGAGCGGAGCTGACGGATTAAAAACCGGACATACGGAAGAAGCCGGTTTTTGTTTGGCAGCATCAGCAATTAAGGACGGACGCAGACTCATCGGCGTGATGAGCGGTATGAACAGCAACAAAGAACGCTCCGAAGAAAGTGAACGTTTAATGAGTTGGGGATTTAGAGAATTTTCCAACATTCAAATGTTTGATGCCGGGCAGATTGTGACTACGGCCAAAGTATGGTATGGTAAAGAGCCAACGGTAGATATGGCTGTTGCACAAAAAGTAATAAAAACAGTTCATAACAGCCAGACGGATAATATCAAAACCACCGCGGAATTTGATGAGCCGATTAAAGCACCAATAAAAAAAGGAGACACTATAGGTATGCTGAAAATTGAAATTGCTGAACAAAAGCCGTTAGAAGTTCCGCTTATTGCTGCCAATGACGTTGCTAAGGTAGGTTTGGCTGGTAGATTTTGGGCAAATTTAAAATATTTTCTGTTTGGAGCTAAATAGAGGCTTGAAATGCGCGGCAAATTTATTACATTAGAAGGCGGAGAAGG
>DEST01000020.1 GCA_002361365.1 Alphaproteobacteria bacterium UBA3307 | reverse complement strand
TTTTCTAAACCATTAAAGGTAACTGAAAGATGCTTTATTTCAAGTAACTTCATCCGTTTTTCCTTGTATCTAAAGCGTCACGAATTCCCTCACCTATAAAAATCAGCATAGACAATAAGCCGGAAAGCACAATAAAAATACTGATGCCAATCCAAGGTGCTTGTAGGTTATCTTTGCCTTGTCTGACTAAATCTCCAAGCGACGGATAATCTGTCGGTAGACCAAGGCCCAAAAAATCAAGCGCGCTTAAAGCTGTTATAGCTTCTGCCATAATAAATGGTATAAATGTAACTGAAGTTACAAGTGCATTAGGCAATATATGTCGAAACATAATCCGAAAATCACTAACACCCAATACTTTGGCAGCCTTAACAAATTCAAAATTTCGTAAACGTAAAAATTCTGCCCGAACCATTCCGGTCAATCCTGTCCATGAAAACAACAATAAGATAACAAGCAAGCTCCAAAAAGTTGGCAAAAAAACACTGGCAATGATAATCAAAATAAACAACTGAGGTAAAGAATCCCAAATTTCAATCAAACGTTGCAATACCAAATCCACCTTACCGCCGAAATATCCTTGAACCGCACCTATAAAAATACCGATTACTGATGAGATAAGTGTTAAAAACAAGGCAAAAATTACAGAAAGTCTGATACCATATAAAAGTCGCGCAACTATATCTCTTCCTTCTTCATCTGTACCTAGCCAATGTTTCTTATCCGGCGCTGATGGTGTTGTAGTATTTAGATAATAGTCAACTGTGTTATAAGAATAAGGTATCGGTGGCATAATCATCCAACCGTTTTGAGTAATATTTTTTTGTATCAAAGCATCTGTATAGTCTGCTGCAGTTGGAAAATTTCCACCAAAATAAACATCTGAATATGTATAAATCGCCGGAAAAATAATTTTATCTTTATATTTTACAATCAATGGCTTATCATTAGCAATTAATTCAGAAAACAAAGATATAACAAAAATACATAAAAACAAAATAAAAGACCAATATGCTCGCTTGTTTTTGCAAAATATATGTATTTTTTCGCTTGTAATCATTTTATTTTCCTAATTGCATCAACAACATTTATAAGTCATCAATTCCGAAATCATCATCTGCTGTTGATGTTTCTTGAGCATCGTTTGAATTATTCTGCTGAGAAGATTTTTCTGTTTTCGACATTGGTTGAGTGGTAGAGTTATTAGTTTTCGGCTCTGATACATCAAGAATTTGCGATTTTATCACCTCAGCAGCCATTTCAGCCTTGTGTTCAACTTTTTGTTCAACTATTTTATTATTGTTCTCTGCTTTATTTAAATCGGTATTTGGTCTCTTAATTTTTTCTGATTCAATAACTTGCGCCGATGCGTTATTTGCATTTATAACCGGAACTTCCGTATCTATATTATTGGTAAAATTTTCTTCTTCGTTCGATTCAGTAAAAATTGCGTCGTCTGTTACGGAAGATTTTGTACGGCTACCTATTAACTCCGCCTTATCTTTAATATCTCGCCCTAACTGATTAATATTGCTTATTTTTTTCCAATTATCGTACCAATTGTTAAACTCCAAGGTTTTATCCGCTGAAAATCCTAAAGTAAGTTCTTTAATGCGCTGCCTTAGAGCAATACGCAATTTTTCGTGATATCCGGTTAAATCTTCACCACATTGAGACTTTCCTGATATATATTCCGCAAGTAATTGATTTGTTGAACAAAAACGTTCATCCACCCTATTGTTTGTGTTTATAGCTTTAGTAATATTATTTTGTGTTTGCGGTTGATATATCGCCATATTTACCATTCTATCAAAGATAAAACGATTGGTTGCGGTATCATGTAAGGTATCTTTTCTAAAGTCGCCAACTCCGGAAGTTCCTTGAATTAGAACTGTTGTTGAGTCTTTAAGTCCTTCTTTTTGCAAATTATCCATAAAGTGTGCAAGCTGTCCGAGCAAGCAATAAGTTTGCTGTATATAAGCCTTTTTTCGTTCAGTGTTATCCTTATATTTATCCCACGGCATATCGGTCATACTTTGCCATTCTTGCGGTTGTTTGATATGACAATATTCATCATATATATATATATTAGACGGCAAATCTACAAACACAATATAAGCTTGTTTACCTGTATCTTTTCGAATATCATTGGCTAAAATATCAAAGATTTTAGATGTATTTACAACATATAAATTACTTACACCGAGTTTAGCCGGACTGAAAAACTTAAAATTATGCAAAAAATGATTCACATTTTGAAAAACATTTGCCGGCATCATACTTGCAATCCATTCCAAGGCAAATGACCCTACCCTAACTGATAACGGTAAATTAGTATTATACAAGTTAGTCGGTCGATTTACTTTTTCCACACAGCGATTCACATTATATTCGTGACGTTTGCGACATATTTCTATATCGCGAGATTTATATGCAGATATTTGATAATTATGTTCTTGTAAATAGTCATACAGTTCATTATCTTGCAAATATGCATATTCATTTCGCAAATTATAAAAACGCCAATGACTGTCTAACATTTTGGTCGGCATCATATGTTGCTTACTGCTTTTATCGGAAAATGGATTAAAAGAGCGTACCATATTTGTTAAATAAGTATTTTCCGGTGTGTAGGCCTGACTATATATTTTGAACTGATTCTTTTGATAAAATCCCTGAATTAAATCCCTAAGCTGTTGCATCTCCGGATTTTTATCAGCTGAAAGATATGTATAAGAAGTAAAATTAGGCAACATAAAATAAATGAATCGTTCATTAGGAGTATCACTCATTGTTTGCGTGTTATATATTTTTTCAAACGAGTGGTTTCTATTTTGTTGTGATAAATAAGAAACATATACATTACCGAAAAATACTCCTGCCGCCACCACCAATAACACTCGATACAATAATTTTGGTTGCTGAAAAATCGAAAACGTTACGGCACTGACTATAAAACCGACAAATATAGATATCGGAATTTGATGTTGTCCGACAGAAAAAATTTTATGATATTGAGCAAATTGCTTGAATAATATATAAATAAATAAAAATGTCAGCACTGCAACAATAGCATATTTGACCGGCCTTTGTGTATGAAAAGGAGTAATCATCAAGGATATTAAAATTGCAGTACCAAACATCAGAATAGAAACTTCAGGTATTGGTAAGATAAAGTGATTAAAAACTTGCAAACTTCCAGAGCCTGCAAATAAAATTATGTCAGCAAAATACAAAAATACCACAAACAATACAGACAGAAGCGTATCTAGCCATAAAGGGTCATAAACCTTATCTATAGGCGTATCTCCCTGACGCGAAAACGCTCCGTTTACATCATGACTGAGTGGAGAAATAACATCTTCCTGACTCACTTTATTTTCGGCATCCATCCACATATTATTTATCCAGTTTTTCTCTAACTAATTTATTGACAATGGCCGGATTTGCCTTTCCTTGCGACATTTTTATTACTTGTCCGACAAACCAACCGGCTAAATTTGTTTTGCCGTTTTTATAAGCGGTAACATTATCCGGATTAGAGGCAATAACCGTATCTATAATTGTTTCAATTGCCCCGGTATCCGTTACTTGTTTTAAGCCTTTTTCTTCAACTATCTTCTCCGGATTTTCACCGGTTTCGCTCATTATTTCAAACACATCTTTAGCTATTTTACCGGAAATAACTTCTGTAGAAATCAATTCCACCAATCGACCGAGATTTTCTGCACTGACCGGACTTTGCGTTATATCCAAACGTTTTTTATTCAGCATGGCAAAAAAGTCACTCATCATCCAGTTTGCAACTTTCTTAGCATCATGACCTGCTGCTGCTTTTTCAAAAAACTCGGCATTTTCTTTATTTTCACACAAAACCATAGCATCATAAGGGGTCAATCCCATTGTTTCGATAAAGCGTTGTTTTTTAGCATCCGGCAATTCAATCATTTCAGCCTTAACAGCCTCGATATATTCATCAGTTAAAACCAATGGCGGTAAATCCGGCTCCGGAAAATAGCGATAATCGTGTGCAAATTCCTTTTTACGCATAACCTTACTTTGCCCTGTTGTTGGGTCAAACTGACGGGTTTCTTGCTCTATAGTGCCGCCGTTTTCATAAACTTCAATATGTCTTTTGGCTTCACTTTCAATAGCTTGCATTACAAACTTTACGCTATTAACATTTTTCATTTCACAACGTGTTCGCAACTCATCAGACCCTACCGGTCGTACTGAAACATTCACGTCGCAACGCATAGAGCCTTCATCCATATTGCCGTCACAAGTACCGAGATATCGCAAAATAGAGCGTAATTTACGCAAAAATGCACCGGCCTCTTCTGGCGAACGAAAATCAGGCTTTGTGACAATTTCCATCAATCCGACACCGGCACGATTAAGGTCAATATAGCTTTTGGTCGGATTAAGGTCGTGAATTGATTTTCCGGCATCTTGCTCTATATGCATACGCTCAATTCCGATTTTTTTTGTACTGCCATCACTCAAATCAACAAAGATTTCTCCCTCTCCTACTATAGGATAACGAAATTGTGTAATTTGATAATCAGTCGGCATATCGGCGTAAAAATAATTTTTGCGCGAAAATTCGGAATATTTATTGATTTTTGCATTTAACCCCAAACCAGTTTTTACCGCCTGATGCACACATTCTTTGTTAAGTGTCGGCAGCATCCCCGGCATTCCCGCATCCACAAACGATACATTAACATTTGGGTCATCTCCGAATTCGGTCGATGCACTGCTGAAAATTTTGGATTTGGATATAATTTGACAGTGAATTTCCAATCCGACAACAACTTCCCATTTACCTTTTGTCGTTTCAATAATATATTCTGCCATTTTACTTCCTTTCAAACTTTGCATCTGTTTCTATTTTGGCCGCAACATTAAACAATGTACCTTCATCAAACGGTTTACCGATAAGCTGCATACCATAAGGCAACCCTGTTGCCGACAGACCTATCGGCAAACTGAGTGCCGGCAATCCGGCCAAATTCACAGAAACAGTGAATACATCATTGAGATACATATTAATTGGATTTTGCAACATACTTTCATCACCAATCGGGAATGCCGTTATCGGTGAAGTCGGCGTCAAAATGACATCGCATTCTTTAAACGCATTCATAAAATCATTATGTATTAAACGCCGCATTTTTTGTGCCTTTAAGAAATACGCATCATAATAACCTGCCGAAAGCACATAAGTTCCAATCATAATTCTGCGTCTGACTTCCGCCCCGAACCCTTGCGTGCGAGTATTGATGTATAAGTCGTCCAAATGTTGTCCGTCGGCACGGAAACCATAACGAATGCCATCATAACGCGCCAAGTTTGATGAAGCTTCGGCCGGTGCCAAAACATAATATGTTGCCAAAGCGTACTTCGTGTGCGGCAAAGATATTTCCTTTATATTGGCGCCGCGTGCTTTTAAATATTCCGCAGCTTTATCCCAATAAGCTGCAACTTCCGGATTTAAGCCCTCCGGACGGTATTCTTTCGGTAATCCTATAGTTAAGCCTTTAACTTCTCTATTCAGAAAACTTTCATAGTCTGGAACAGTAATATTGCAGGAAGTTGAATCTTTTTCATCAAATCCGGCCATACTTTTCAGTAAAATAGCACAATCGCGGACATCTTGTGCAATCGGTCCGGCTTGGTCTAGTGATGAAGCAAACGCCACAATACCATAGCGAGAGCAACGGCCATAGGTTGGTTTGATACCGGTAATACCACAGAAAGCTGCCGGTTCACGAATAGAACCGCCGGTATCAGTTCCGGTTGCGGCTGCACACAGATGCGCCGCTACTGCCGCCGCCGAACCACCTGAAGACCCCCCCGGAACAAGCGGTTTATCTTTGCTCCAAGGATTGATGACCGGTCCAAAATAACTGGTTTCGTTACTGCCGCCCATAGCAAATTCATCTAAATTCAATTTTCCCAAAAATACCGCACCGTCGTCCAGCAAATGCTGTGTAACCGTTGATTCATACGGCGGCACAAAATTATCGAGAATATGTGACGCTGCCGTTGTGCGAATATCTTTAGTGCAAAACAAATCCTTAATACCGAGCGGAATTCCCTCCAACGCTCGATTTGTACCGTTTATATATCTCTTATCCGCCTCTTCGGCCTGTTTGAGAGCCACATCGGCACATTCGGTAATATATGCATTATATTGGCGTCCGTTTTCCATATTATGCAAATACGCTTTTGTCAGTTCAACCGCGGAAAACTCTTTATTTTTCAAAGCCTTTAAAGTTTCAGCCACACTAAAAGTTGTAATTTCCGTCATCATCTTACTCCACTACTTTCGGCACGGCAAAATAATCATATTCTGCTGACGGTGCATTTTTTAAAATATCTTTTAGGCAATTTCCGGACGTTACTACATCTTCACGCATTCTCAATGTAGCATCATTTACTGATATCAGCGGTTCGACTGAATTGGTATCTATTTCATTCAATTCCTCAATCCAATTAAGAATTTTATTAAATTCCTCTTTGGTTGCCTCTATTTTTTCATCTTCTATTTTTAAGCGTGACAGGAACGCAATCCTTTTCACAGTCAGATTATCTATTGCCATAACATTCCTCTTTTCTATATATTAAGCTCAAACGGTAATAACACAGTATCATATTGTAATCGTTTGAAAAGTTTTAAATATCGGATATCAACACCGCTTTTTTTCAGACCATCATATATTTGCACATTTCCAGATAAAAGCAATTCGCGCAATTTTTCGCTAAAGTTTTTTTCGCGCGGAAAAGTAACTATTGTATATTTTTGACCGTCTTCAATTCCTCCCTCTTGTTTTGCGTGCAACACGGCATCTTCCAAATTGCCAAGAGCATCAACCAATCCTAAAGCTAAAGCATCACGACCACTCCATACCCTACCGCGGGCAATTTTATCTATATTCTCCGTAAGCGGACGATTTTCCACTACTTTAGTTGTAAAATCCCGATATACTTCGTCAAGCGATTTATTAAAAATTTGACGTTCTTGGGCGGAAAAAGGTTGATTCATACTTAAAATACCGGCATTTTGACCAATTTTAATATCTGCCCAATTGACGCCGATTTTTTGCCAAAGTTTTTGCAAAACAAATTTTCCGCCCAAAACTCCGATAGAACCTGTAATAGTTGTAGGTTCAGCATAAATTTTATCTCCGGCCAATGAGATAAAATAACCTCCAGATGCGGCATAACCCGACTGAGACACAATAATCGGAATATTTTTTTGTGCTTTCAAATCTTTTAGTGCAAAATAAATTTCATCAGCCGCATTATAGCTTCCGCCGGGGCTGTTAATACGCACTACAACGGCTTTAAGATTTTCCATATCGGCAATTTCAGATATATCAGCTAAAATATCACGACTACCGACAGTAAATTCGCCATCAATATCCGTTGAGTTTTCGCCGGAATCAATAATTCCGTTTAAGTTTAAAACTGCTACAACCGGTAAATTTCCCTTATTAGGACTAATATGTTCGGCGTAATTTTCAATATTCATAAATCCCTTAATACCGGTATCTTTAAGCTTTTTATCAAGTTGCGGCAAATAGAGAATTTCATCAATCAAATTCAGTTTTAATCCTTCTTCTGCGCTAAGAGGAGCTTTGTTGATAATAACATCTATATCTTCTGTTAAGGCGCGATTTTTGACAATTCCTTGCTTAAATTCCTGCATCAAAGAATTTCCTAATCGTTCCATATCAGCCTTATACAAAGCCGGCATATTCGTGTCCGTAAAATTCATCATTGCGGTTTTATGCTCATAACGAGTATAAAATTCCGGATAAACCCCTATTTTATTTAACGTTTCACGAGCAAAAGGCAACTCCAGACTTATGCCGGTTAGACCGATTGTGGTATGCGGTTGCATATAAATCTTATCAAAAAAGCTGGCCAAATAATATTCACGATTTCCCTGCCCGAACGGCCCAAAACCTTGAGAGAAAACTATTGTTTGTTTGCCGCTTTTTCTAAATATGGAAATGGCACGTGCCACATCTTGAATCTGCGCCGGCTCCAAATCAGAAACATCAAGCCGCGCCACAATACCATCTATTCGTTTATCTGCCGCCGCCATTTCAATTGCTTCAATCAAATGTTGTAAAGGCAAAGTTTGTCGTTCCATCAATTCATTAAGCAAATTGTCTGTCTGAGCCTCTCCGTAGTTATGACTAAAGTCTATCATCAACATCGTGTGTTCGGAAATATGGGATACTCGGTTGCTATACCAATAAAATATTCCGCTGCCAATGCCGCTTATAATCATTAAAACGCCGCAAATTGTACAAATACTTTTTATAAATTGATATATTTTTAACATACCTGTTCCTTTTACGCTTTAGCTAAATGTTTTTTGACATACGGATACTTGGCAACTGCTTCCGTATTTAGTTCAGCACATTTTGTTTCTATTACGGATTGCAGTTGAAGCATAAATTCTTCTTTTGTTTTGCCTTCTGCCGAAATCGGCGGTAAAAATTCAAATACAGCCGTTCCGGGATAACGTAAAAAGGAATTTTTTGCCCAGAACAGGCCTGTATTTATCGCTACCGGGACTACCGGCAAATGTAAATTTTCCGCTAGAAAGAAAATACCTGATTTATAACCTTTGGTTGTCCCCGGTGCGCAACGTGTTCCTTCCGGAAATATTACTACCGGACGCCCTTTATCCGTGCGTTTTTTGACTTCGGACAACATATGTTTCATGGCTACTGCACCACCTTTGCGATTGACCGGTATCATACCATAAAAATATTGAGCCCAACCGAAAAACGGCATAAAAATCAATTCCTTTTTTAAAATATAAGTAGTGGTCGGAACACATTGAGTGAAGTAATATGTTTCCAAAGCCGATTCATGCTTGCAGCCGTAGATGGCATTTTGAGGTTTTATATTTTCTTTTCCTCTGATTTCAAAACGCATTCCGGCAAAAATCTTAATCCAAAACAGTGAAATCGGCATGGCAATTTTATCCCAATAAAAAATCGAGCATTTTTGCGGTAACAATGCCACCGGAAGCTGTCCGATGCAAAAAAATGCAATACTTAAATAATAAAAGGTATTAGCAAACAATGAGCGAATATAAATCATTTGAATATACTCCTTTAATA
>DEST01000050.1 GCA_002361365.1 Alphaproteobacteria bacterium UBA3307 | reverse complement strand
CTTCAGTCGCACCGGCTTTGCGCAAAACTTTGGCGCATTCGTTTAAGGTCGAGCCGGTTGTAGATACATCGTCTATCAACACAATTTTTTTGCCTTTAATATTTTGCGGATATTTAACCGCAAATGCGTGTTTGAGATTGCTCCGTCTGGCATTGCCGGAAAGTTTAACTTGCGGAATGGTATTTTGTAAACGAACCAAAGACCGGCAATCTACCGGAATATTGGTTTTTTGAGCTAACGGATGTGCCAGTAGGGCGCATTGATTATAGCGACGGCTCAGCAAGCGCCAACGATGTATCGGCACCGGTATAAGTAAATCAGGTTTTTCTTTCCAGATATCAGTGCCGGCAGCATATAAAAAATCAGCTAAAGCAGAGGCGTAAGCTGTTTTGTCGCGAAATTTTAAATCAAGAATCAAATTTTTGGATTCGTCATCATAAATAAATGCTGAGCGCTTAAATTTGAATAAATATTTCTGTTGTTTAAGGCATTCTCCACATAATTGTTTTGTTGCAAATTTTACTCCTACGGTACCGGTAAACGGGCGTCCGCAACAATAACACATCGGAGCACTGATAAAGCGGATTTTATTAAAACATTCGGCACATAACCTATTGCGAGAACTCAATATTTTACCGCACTTTATGCAACGCGGCGGTAAGAGTAGATTGATAATTTGTTGCAATAATAACATTATAAATTAAGCTCAGATAAAATTTTGCTGACATCTGTCATTTGGTCTGCAACATAAATACCGGCGTTGCGCATAATCTTTTTCTTGTCGCTGACGGTGATGCGTCCGCGGGTGATAATATCTGCCGCATAGCCCATTGTATGTCCGAACGGCAATGCTTCTCCGGCAATAAAAGCAATTACCGGTTTTTTGTGTGGTAAAGAGGCATAATATTCAGCGGCTTGTTGTTCGTACGAATTATCGGCCTTGCCTACTAGGACCACGGCTTTAGTTTCGTCATCTTCCATAAAACGGCGGATTAATTCGCGAAAATCAGTACCGATTATTAAATCATCTCCCAAACCAATAACGGTAGATTGTCCCAAACCGGCGGCGTTGGTTTGCAAAACTGCCTCATAAGTTAAGGTAGACGAGCGTGAAATAATGCCGATACAGCCTTTTTGGTGAATATTATCCGGAAAAATACCTAAGCGCGCTTCTTGCGGAGTGATTACTCCTGGAGTGTTTGGACCTATCATCAGCGTTTTTGAGCCTTTGAGAATATTACGAATTTCCAGCATATCATGAACCGGAACTCCGGCAGCAATTGAAATAATCAGCTTTATTTCAGCTTCAACCGCTTCGCGTACGGCATTTTTTACAGACATTGCCGGTACAAATAATACACTGGTATCAAACGAAAATTTGCGTGTGGCTTCATAAACATTATCAAAAACCGGAATCCCCAAATGTTCTTCTCCGCCGTGATTAGGAGAAGTGCCGGCAACGACATTGGTGCCGGTTTCAAGCGAACGTTTAACGTGAAAAGATGCTTGAGTCCCAGTTATACCTTGAATAAGTACGCGGCTGTTTTTGTCGGCCAGAATGGACATTAGTTGTTTACCTCCATTTTTGCCAAGAGTTTTTCAATGGCTTGCTCAATATTTTCGGCAAACATTACCTGCAAGCCGGAATGCTCCAAAATTGATTTGGCCTCGTCTTTGTTGGTGCCTTCAAAACGCACGACCAACGGCACAATAAGTCCTACATCTTGGTATGCTTCTAAAATACCGTCAGCAATCAGATTGCAGCGCAAAAATCCGCCGATAATGTTGATGACAATTCCTTCTATGCGCGGATTGGTCATAATGATTTTGATGCCGGCAGCGATTTTATCTTTATCAACACCGCCTTTTACGTTGAGAGAACAGGCGGTTTCAAAACCTTTGGATTTGATGATGTCCATTGCTTCCAAAGCCAAACCCCCGCCATTGACAATACAACCGATGTTGCCGGAAAATTCGTGATATTGAAAACCGCAACGTTTAGCTTTGCGGTGCCGGGTTTCTTCTTCAAAATCTTCGTGCATCAGCACAATATCCGGATGTCGGAACAGCGCGTTATCATCAAAGTTTATTTTGGCATCAAGTGCAATCAGTTTTTTTTCCGGCATAATGCCGACCGGATTGATTTCTATCATTTGTGCATCTAGGTTGATAAATGTAAACAGCAATTTACCGAAAAAATCGTGAAAACTGCGTAAATATGTTTTATCCAGCGATAAAAAATCAAGAATTTGATAAATTTGCTCATCACTGATACCGCTATTATATTGTAAATCAAGCCGCAATATTTTTTCTTTATGCTGTTGTGCGAGCTGTACAATATTTTTATCCGTGTTGTCGGAGATTAGTAATGCAATGGACGGAATAGAGCTATCTATAACCATTCCGGCATAAAACAAATGTTTGGCATCTTCGCAAGTTTCAACATAAACTTTTGTGACCAAACGGCCTTTATTATCTGTTTGCTCGGTAACAAGCCGATTGTTAAGCATTTGTGAGGCCTCATACGGAATATTGCTGATTTGAGTAACTTGTCGGATTCCGCCTTTGCCACCGGCATCGTGGTCAATAAAGTGTCCGGTAGCGCGAGCGCCGGCCTGAATTTGTGCTTTGAGCATCCACGGTCCGCGAGAAGAAAGCTTTTGCGCAACGCGTTTAGCCTCACTCGGAGTATAGGCAATACCACCTCTAGGTATAGCAATTCCGTATTGTGCTAGAACTTTTTTTGCCTGATATTCGTGAACGTTCATTGATATCCTCTATTGGTGTTCGGCATATTCTCTGATTTTGGCTACCATAGACATCATACCGTTACGGCGACTCGGAGTTAAATTTTCCTCTAAGCCGAGTTTAGCAAAAATTTTTGTAATATCAACATTTTTTATTTGTTCGGCGGTTTTGTCGTTGTATATGGTAAATACTATGGCAATAATTCCGCGCACCAAAATAGCATCGCTGTCTCCCATAAAATGAAAAATTCCATCAGTGATTTGCGGTACCAACCATACTTGGGATTGGCAGCCTTTTACTTTCCAGATATCGGTTTTATACGAATCGTCAAGCGGTTCGAGTTTGCGCCCCAAATCGATGACATACTGATATTTTTCTTCCCAATTTTCAAAAAAAGAAAAATTATCTATAAGTTCTGCAATGTCCATCATAATAACTCCAACATCTCTTTGGCTTCATCTGTCATCTTATCCGGTGTCCATGCCGGTTCCCACACTAATTTTACTTCTACTTTGCCAACCCCGACAACTCCGGCAACGGCATCGGCAACTTGTTGCGGCAACACTCCGGCAATCGGGCAAGTAGGAGCAGTCAGAGTCATTTCAATATAAATATCTCCGGTGTCTTTTTGCTCTATTTTATAAATAAGTCCCATATCATAAACATTTATGGGAATTTCCGGATCTGAAACAAGGCGAATCGAATCGACAATATCAATCATTTTTGCTTTTTCAATATCGGTCGAAAGCTCTGTTCCGGCATAAGCTATAAATTCCGGCAGTTCTTCCGGTTGTGCTGCAGATGACAAATCGTCAACACTCATTGCCTGTAGCAAGCGACTTTCGGTTGCTCCTATGTTGTTTTCTTCAGCCGGTAAAGATTCCGGCAATAAGTCTTTTGCGGTTTCGTTTTCCATTATCTTTCTCTAAAAAAATTTTCAGCTTTCAATAAGGCATTTATCAGGGCATCTATATCTTCTTTGGTGGTGTACAAGCCAAGAGAGGCACGGGCAAGCGATTGATATCCCATACGGTTTACAATAGGCTGAGCGCAGTGATGCCCAATACGAATCGCTACGTTTTCTTTGTTTAGAACAAATGCAAGGTCTTGCGGATGAATATTACCGACGGCAAAACTAAATACGCCGCCTTTGTTTTGTGCTGTGCCGATGATTTTAAGTTGCGGTACTTCCAAAAGGCGAGAAGTTGCGTATTTGATTAGTTCTTTTTCGTGTTGCAGTATATTATCAAATCCGAGGTCGAGTATATACTTCAGCCCTCTTGCCATACCGACAGCTTGTACAGACGCCGGTGTGCCGGCTTCAAAACGTGCCGGAATATCGGCAAAGGTTGTGTGTTCAAAGGTAACGTTATCAACCATATCACCGCCAAACTGATAAGGAGGCATATTTTCCAAAATTTCTGACTTACCGTATAAAACGCCGATACCGGTAGGGCCATAAGTTTTATGACCGGAAAATGCGGCAAAATCGCAATCAATATCTTGTACGTCAAGTGGGCAATGCACCGCATATTGACACGCGTCAATCAAGACTTTTGCACCGGCAATATGGGCAGCAGAAGTAATTTCCTTAATCGGGAAAACAGTACCTAAAACGTTAGACATTGCCGTAACAGCAACCAACTTTGTCTTATCGTTTAAGCGAGTTGCAAATTCTTCAGGTATATATTCTCCGTTATCTGAAACCGGAAATACCACCAGTTTAGCACCTTGTTGAGAACAGATTTGTTGCCACGGCACCAAATTGGCGTGATGTTCGGCTTCGGAAATCAGAATTTCATCTCCTTTGCCGATGTTTTGTCGTGCCCAAGTTGCCGCTACCAAATTTATTGACTCGGTAGCGTTGCGCGTAAATACAATCTCTTTTGAATTGCGGGCATTTAAAAATTGACACACGGTTTCGCGTGCTTGTTCATAGGCGGTTGTGATGGCATCGGCAAAATAGTATGTGCCACGGTGCGGATTAGCGTAGGCGGTTTTATATATATGATTCATTGCCTCAAGTACGCAATATGGTTTTTGTGCCGAGGCTGCCGAATCTAAATATGCAACCGGTTTACCCTCAACCAGTGCAGATAAAACAGGAAAATCTTTTTTTATTTGATAAACGTCATACATAGCGAATCCTCAACAATTGCCTATATTTAAACCGCAAAAAAATATTTTTCAAGTTTTATGTTGCAGTTGCAATAATTTTATTCGCGGTGATAGGGGTGGTGATTTATTATCGTCTGAATGCGATAAATTTGTTCGCATAATACCGCACGCATCAAAATATGCGGCAAAGTGAGCTTGCCAAAAGAGAGAATAAGGTCTGCTTTGTCACGAGTGGATTGTAAGTGTCCGTCAGCACCGCCGATTAAAAAACAAATTTCCGAACAGTCGTTGTTGAGCCAATTTTCAACTTTTGCCGCCAGTTCGATACTTGAAATATTAACTCCGCGTTCGTCCAAAACAATGACTTTTGCTCCGTGCGGAATTGCATTTTGCAAAAATTTTGCCTCGTTTTCTTGATTAGAATTGTCTTGCTCTTTAATTACGATATCCCAACAGGAACGTTTGATATATTCAGCAATAATTGTTGCTTCCGGTGCGTTTTTTTTGCATTTACCGATGGCGATAATTGTGGCTTTCATCGCTTTATTTTTCTCTTAAATTAGCTGCAGATTGCCACATTTTCTCGAGGTTATAAAATTCTCGTACTTCCGGACGGAAAATATGCACAATCACATCAAAGGCATCGATAAGCACCCAATCGGCGCGTTCTTCACCTTCGGAAGTGCTTTTATGGCCGTTGGCCTTCAAATTATCTGCAATTTTTTGCGCAATAGAGGCAACGTGGCGATTCGAATTACCGCTGGCCACCACCATATAACTGGCAATCGAGGTTTTGCCTTCCAAATCTATCACAACAACGTCTTCAGCTTTCATATCTTCAAGCGAATCAGTGATAATTTTCAAAATGGCATTATTTTCTTTTTTGTTTGTCACTTTTTATTCTCCTTAAAATGTTATCCGAGCGGTGACCACGGCTTTTTTTCTATTACAATTTCGTCAGTGTTCTCAGGCATTTTGACGCGATTGTCACGCGTAATCAAGGCATCGACGGCTCGCAAGCACGGTTCCAAATTATTATGAGCAACGGCGGAAATGGCAAAAATTTGATTTTTGCATACCTTTTTAAGAGCTTTCAATTTATCGGCAAGTTCTTCCTCGTCAAGAGCGTCGCATTTGTTCAGTGCAACGACAACCGGTGTGTTTTTCAGTTTGTCATTATAAAGCTCAAGCTCTTTGCGAATCGTTTTATAATCCGCAGCCACGTCATCGGCAGTGGCGTCTAAAAGGTGTAAAAATACTGAGCATCGTTCAACGTGCTTTAAAAATCTGTCGCCCAAGCCGACACCGTCGTGTGCGCCTTCAATCAACCCCGGAATATCGGCCAGCACCATTTCTTTGCCGCTTACCCATGCAACTCCCAAGTGCGGATGCAATGTGGTAAACGGATAAGAGGCTATTTTAGGACGAGCCGCTGTTACCGCCGATAAAAATGTGGATTTGCCGGCATTCGGCAAACCGATTAACCCGACATCGGCAATAATTTTTAGGCGTAACCACACCCAGATTTCTTCCCCCGGAGTTCCCGGACCGGCATAACGCGGTGCCTGATTGGTCGAGGTTTTAAAGCGTGTGTTGCCTAAACCGCCTTTGCCGCCCTTAGCAATCAAAAATCTTTCGCCGGCAAGCACCATATCTTTAAGAACCGTTTCGCCGTCATCTGCCACAATTTCTGTGCCGACCGGAACTTTGATAATCAGGTCTTCGCCTTTATAACCCGTCATCTCAGAACCCATACCCTGCTGACCTTTCTGAGCTTTAAAATGTTGCTGATAGCGAAAATCAATCAGCGTATTGAGGTTTTCCACTGCCTCGAAATAAACGCTACCGCCATCACCGCCATCGCCACCGTTAGGACCGCCGAATTCAATGAATTTTTCGCGCCTGAATGCTACGCAACCTTTACCGCCGTCGCCTGCTTTGATATATATTTTTGCCTGATCTAAAAATTTCATTCTTTACCCTTTGCGGACTCATTATATAAATAAAGGGGCACAATGCCCCTTATTTAAAATTGCTCCAAGTATTATTCGGCAACAACAGAAACGTATACTTTGTCGTCGGCTTTAGTCTTGAATTCAACCTTACCTTCAGAAGTAGCAAAAATCGTGTGATCTTTACCCAAGCCGACATTCTGTCCCGGATGATACTTTGTACCACGTTGACGAATGATGATATTGCCAGGGATTACAGCCTCACCACCGAACTTTTTTACGCCCAAACGACGACCTTCGGAATCACGACCGTTATTGGAGCTACCACCGGATTTTTTATGTGCCATAACGTTTTCTCCTTATAATTAACCTAAAATATCCGTGATTTTAACAATCGTGATATTTTGTCTGTGACCGTTTTTACGACGATAGTTTTGTCTTCTTTTCTTTTTGAAAACAATAACTTTCTTGTCTTTTGCCTGTTTTACAACCAAGGCTTTAACGCTTGCTCCGGAAACCAGCGGAGTGCCGATTGTGGAATCGAGCGCCAAAACTTCGTTGAAAACAACTTCTTTACCTTCTTCACCGGCGATTTTTTCAATCTTAACAATATCACCTGTTGTGACGTTATATTGTTTACCGCCTGTTTTAATTACTGCGTACATATTCTTTTCCTTTAATTTTAAACATAAAGCAATGGCTTGTAATATACATAAGTTTTTGGCGCTGTCAACTATAAAAATAACGATTTTTTAATTTTTTTGCCTCTTTTACCGGATATTGCCATTTTACAGTTAAAAATAATAGTAATATAACTAAAGTAATATATCTATTTATTGAGTTTACTTTTGATTTAAATTTCGGCATACTGTACACAGAGTGTCGTCTAGACATTGTTTTATTATAATATTTAGGAGTGAAGACTATGAAAAGCAATCAATCAGGGCGTTCAATGATAGAAATGCTCGGCGTGTTGGCAATTATCGGTGTGTTATCGGTCGGCGGTATTGCCGGATATTCTAAAGCAATGGCAAAATATCGGTCAAACAAAGTGGTAGAGCAGGTTTCTATGCTGATTACAAATATTCGTACGATGTATGCCCAACAACAAACTTACATCAATTTGGATAATAATTTGGCTATTGAAATGGGTGTGGTACCGGAAGATTTGATTGTGGTTGACGGCTCCGGTAAACCTACCAATGCCTTGCGTAATGTGTTTGGCGGCAGAGTGATTATTGCAGCTGATTCGGTTGACGGTGAAGGCGGAGAGGGTGCATCGCTGGATTATAATGCATTTTCGGTTTTATTTTCCGGATTATCACGTGACGCGTGCATTGCTATTGCTACTTCTGATTGGGGATCCGGTTCTTCATCAGGTTTGTTAGGCATGTATATCTATACCACAGGAGATTCTGACCCGAATGCCATTCCGAGTGATGCTAAAAAAATTACAAAATATACAACAGGTAAGGTTGAAGGCGGTAAGGCAACTATGATTCCTGGAGACGAAACAGTAAGAGTTCCTTTGCGTGTTGACCAAGCTCGTCTGGCTTGCAATTGTACAACAAAATCTAATTGCTCCGTTACTTGGAAGTATTATTGATTTGGCAAAATTTGTAATAGAAAGACGCTCTCATTTGAGGGCGTCTTTTGATATGCACGTATAATGTGCAAAATATTTTTGTTATTACTTGATATTGCAGCTTGCTATTTTATCGCTTATGGATAATATTGGAAATATGGAATAAATTAGCGAGGTTGTAATGCATAATATGGTTCTGCTTTGGCAACGGAAAACGATGTTTTGGGGAGTGAAAGTACGTTGTTTGTTTTATAAGTTGCTGACAAATATTATGTGTCGCAACAGAGATGAGCGCAAAGCGGAATTTAAGCGGCTGCGCTATGCGGCAGAGCAAAAATATTTACGCCGCTATGCCTACGCGATTAAAGCTGTAAATACGCAAAAAAATCAGTCTCCGGCTCCGAAAATAATCTGGACCTGTTGGTGGCAAGGCACGGAAAATTTGCCGCCGGTGGTTGAAAAATGCATTGCCTCCATCCGCAAATATTGCCCTGATTATGAATTGCGAATCGTTACGGCGGATAATATGCACGACTACGTTACTCTGCCCGATTATATTATGCAAAAGCATAAAAAAGGAAATATATCCAATGCTCATTTTGCAGATATGTTGCGGCTGACTTTGTTGGCGCAATATGGCGGTATTTGGATGGATGCTACGGTGTTTCTGACCGCACCTCTGCCGGCAGAAATCACAGTGGCTCCGTTCTTTGCCTTTCATTGCCGTGAATTGTATCAATTTCAGATTTGGCTGATTAAGGCTTGTGCCGACAATTTACTTGTTCGCAACTTGCAGCAACTCTTATTTGAATATTGGAAATATGAAGACACCGCCATCAATTATTTCTTTGGGTATTCGTTGTTTGATTTAATGGTGAAGGAAAATCCCGAATGTGCAAAAATGTGGGCGCATACTCCGCTGATTTATGATGATTGCTACGAGCTGGCGGATAACTTTTTTGCACCGTATTCAGCGCAGAAATGGGCAGAAATTAAAGCAAAGACAACCATACATAAACTAAGCTGGAAATATAAAAAAGAACCGGCGGCAAATTCATTTTTAGAGTGCTTATTAAGCGGCAAATTGGGGGACTGAATGCGTATCGTAAATGTGATGATAAGTCGGGTAAGAGGCGGAATCGAACAGGCTTTTTTGGATTATACGCAAGCCTTGAAGTTGTATAATCATCAAATTTGCGCCGTGGTGGATACGCGCTGTAAAATGCTGCAGGAATTGCAGGCGCTAAATCCCGCCGATATTGTGCGGATTCCGTTTACACATTATAACTGGCTGTTGGTACCGTATTTGTATTTTAAGCTCAAGAAATTTGCGCCGGATGTGCTGATTGTGCACAATAAAAAAGCCATCAATATTTTTAAGGCGGTGGCGCGGTTGTTGGGGGCAAAAATCGTGGCGGTGTCGCATAATCCGAAATTTCGGCATATTGATAAGTGCGACGGCATATTTACAATTACCGATTATCAACGCGATATTTTCGGTAAAAAAGGCTATCCGAGCGAGCGCATTTTTACCATCCCGAATCTGATTGCCGCCGAGCGTGATTTTGTTGCTCCCAAATTTCATAATCCGCCGATTATCGGTACGATGGGGCGGTTTGACCCGATGAAGGGTTTTCCGGATTTTGTGGAAGCGTTGGCGGAATTGAAAAAGCGCGGTGTCGCATTTAAGGCGGTTATCGGCGGCGCACCGCAATCCGAATATATGGCGGAATATGAGAAAATTTGTTCTCTGATTCGGCAAAATAATCTGGAAAATGAGATTGACCTTATCGGGTGGGTGCAGGATAAAGACGAATTTTTCGATAGTATCGATATTTTTGTGCTGCCGTCGCGTTTTGAGCCGTTCGGTATAGTTTTGTTGGAGGCAATGTTGCACGGCAAGCCGATAGTTTCATCATTGGCCGAAGGTCCGGCTGAAATTTTTGCCGGCCATACAGATGCGGCGTATTTGTTCGCCCTCGGCGATATCAGAGCTATGGCTGAGCAGCTGGAAACAGCCGTGCAGAATCCGCAGCAGTCAGCGCAAACAGCCGCTGACGGCTATAATCTTTGCCGGCAAAAATATTCGCTCAAAGTGGTGGCGGCAAAACTTAATGCCGCGTTGGGATATCTTATACCGCAAAAGGAGAATGAATAATGTCAGAACCATTGATATCCGTTATTGTTCCGGTTTACAATTCCGCAAAATATCTGCAAACTACCCTGCAATCGGTACAGGCGCAGACTTTTAAAGATTTTGAAGTTATCTGCGTCGATGACGGCTCAAATGACGATTCACCGCAGATTTTAGAACGCTTTGCTGCTGCCGACAATCGTTTTAAAATTTATCGGCAGACTAACTCCGGCGGCAGTGCGGCACGCAACAAAGGTTTAGAATTGGCTTGCGGAAAGTATATCGCTTTCTTGGATAATGATGACATTTATCATCCGCAATATTTAGAGATTCTGTATCATAATATTATTGCGGAAAATGCCGATGTAAGCTGTTGCTCATATTTGCGCTTTGAAGGCGACGGTGTTTACAAATTTGCCGATGCTTTGCTGACACCGCAGGTCGATTTTGTATCGGAACAGCCGTTTGTTGATAAATTTGCCCGCAAAAAGAAAATCGAAATGCTGATGTGGACCAAGTTATATCGGCGCGAGTTGTTTAAAGATATTCGTTTTGCCGAGGATTTGCCGGCTATCAACGATATTCTTTTGAATATAGAAATTCTGCTTAAAAGTAAGAAGGCCGCAGTTTGCCGCTTGCCGCTGATTGCTTATCGCATTATTACCACTTCACAAACTTTGAAAGAGCTGGCTCCAAAGCGAATTGCCGAGTTTAAAAATCTTTGCATTCATATCAATGAACTTGCCGCCGCTTATCCGCAGCAACGCAAAGTTTTGCAAAGAATTGCCGCGCGCTATGCTTACGGTATGCACGTTAAGGAATATATGGAGCGCTATAATCCGGCGCAGGACAGAAAACGTTATGAAATGCTGCGGCAAAACTTGGACGAGTTGCAACAAGGCGGATACTTATTGCCGGCGATGCTGAACTTGCGGCAAAGGCTGACGCTGTGGGCATTTATGCGGCAGAAGTATAATTTATTGCATTGGTTAAAAAAATGAAAACGGTACTTTTTTGATAATATTGTTAAGATATAAAGAAAATGCTATTTTGAATTATGCGGCAAACGGCCGGCGTGTCCGCCGTATCCTACACCGACCTTGCGTCCGATACTCATAATTTTTGCACCGATACAAGTTTTGCAATGAAGCGGTGTATCATTAACACAGATTTTCCCCGGATAAAGTTCATAAAGCCTGCGATATTCACCTTCTGTTACATTTGGCATTACCACATTTGCACCGCTTTGCAAGGCCAAAATCCGACCGCGCGGATGCAGGCTTTCCATCGCCGTTGTTGCCGGAATATTGATATCCGGCATCAGCAAACGCATCACCGCCATAGTACGCCGTGCCAAATCGAGCGTACCTCCGGCCTCATTTTTGAGCGGTGTTTGCGGATGCGGAATAAATGGTCCGATACCCGACATATCCACGCCGATTCCTTTCAAATAAAGCAAATCATCGGCGATTGATTCAATTGATTGATGTGGTAAACCGACCATAATCCCCGAACCGAGTTCATAGCCGATTTCTTTAAGCGCCATCAGACATTTATGCCGATTTTGCCAACTCATATCGGGGTCAAGCTGATGGTATAGGTCTTTATCTGTGGTTTCAATACGCATCAAATAGCGGTCAGCACCGGCGTCAAACCACGCTTTATAGTCATCATACGAGCGCTCGCCGACAGAGAGGGTTATAGCTACGTCAAATTTTTTGATAGCTTCGACAATGCGGCACATTCTGTCACGAGTGAACCACATATCTTCCCCCGACTGCATCACAATGGTTTTAAATCCCATCTCTGCGGCTTTGCGTGCGGTGTCAATCAATTCTTCTTCGCTCATACGGTAGCGTGCAAGCTGCGGGTTGCCACGGCGGATTCCGCAATACATACAGTTGTTGCGACAAATGTTTGAAAACTCAATAAGTCCGCGTAAATGCACCTCATCACCGACATATTTTTGACGCACGGAATCAGCCTTTTTGAACAAATCATCTTGATTCTGCTCATCAGACAGTAATCGGATAATTTCTGCTCTTTTCAACTCCATTATCATTTTCCTTTTGGTTATATTATGCCGGAAGTGCCGACGATTTTTATGTATTGGCGCGCTTGCCGTATTCAATCAAACGATGCCGCACCAAACCGCGCAACGATACTTCCGGACGTGCGCCGTAGTGTGTAATTACTTCCGCTGCCGTAATTCCGCCGATGGTGGCACACGTTCCCAAACTGCGTCCACGACTCAAACCAAATAAAAATCCGGCGGCGTATAAATCACCGGCACCGGTTGAATCAACCACATTTTCTATTTTTTCGGCTTCAACGAAAATTTTCTCACGCCCGTGTACCACCACCGAACCGCGGCTGTCACGCGTTATGGCTGCAATATTTACAAGCGGCTTAATTGCATCAAGTGCTGTTTCCAAATCTTCTGTTTCAAACAACAACTTCAATTCCTCTTCGTTGGCAAATAAAATATCCACATAATCGACAATCATTTTAAGCATATCGGTGCGATGTTTTATGATGCATGATTTTGCCGAAACACTGAAAGCAATTTCACGCCCGTATTTATGTGCCAATTCACAGGCTTTGAGCATTGCTTTTTGCTCGCTTGGCTCATCCCACAAATATCCCTCTAAAAATAAAAACTTCGATTCGCTGATAGTTTTTTCATCAATATCTTCTTCATTCAATTTACGTGCCGCACCGAGATATGTAAACATTGAGCGCTGAGCATCGGGAGTAACCAGCACTACACTGCGTCCGGTTGCCGGACCTTGTGTCAGCGGGGCGGTAAAAAAATCAATTCCCGCCATAGCAATATTGCGTTGAAACAGTTGTCCCAGTTCATCGTCGTGAACCTTGCCGATGTAAGCACAATCGGCTCCGAGGGAAGCCATACCGGAAACGGTGTTTGCCGCCGAACCGCCCGAAACCTGCAATTCCGGAATAACATCGGCATAAATTTTACCGGCTTCCAATGCCTCCACCAATGTCATTGAACCTTTATCCAAACCGCGTTCGGTTAAGAAAGTATCGCCGACTTTTGCCAACACATCGACAATAGCATTACCGATACCGACCACATCATACACCGTTTCTGTCATAGTTCCTCCTTAAATATGTAATATCAAACCGATTACAGCCGATGCCGCAATAAAATAAATCGGACTTTTTTTAGTCAGCCGCATCACCGCAAGCAGTCCGCACATCACGGCCAACGCTTTGTAATCGGTAATTGTTTCTTTAGCTATATCCCATCCGGCAAATAAAATCAAGGCTAAAACTGCCGGCCGGATACCTGTCAGAATTTTGTTGATATACGGATTGTTTTGCCACTTGCCGAGAGCTTGCGCCACAACATAAACCACCAGCATAGACGGCAAAACTTCACTCAGAGTCGCCGCCAAAGCTCCGTATATACCGGATACTTTATAACCGGCGTATGTGGCCATATTTATTCCGACCGGCCCCGGTGTTGATTGTGATACGGCAATCATATCAGCCAATTCTGCGGAGCTGAACCAGCCGTATTCTTCGGATAAATCAAATAAAAACGGCACCGTAACCAAACCGCCGCCGATGGCAAATAAGCCGATTTTGAAAAATTCATAACACAGCAAAATATATATCATTTCGCCGCCTTTCGAAAATCAGGAATAAATGCCGCAAGTGCAGCCAGAACAACAATCGAAATTGCCGACAGTTTCACAAACCACAGCAACAGTGCAGCAGATATAAAAACAATATATCCGCGCATACCTTTAACACCCTTTTGCCACATATTCCAGACAGTATCAATAATCAGTGCAATCACACCGATGCGAATACCGCCGAACGCCCATTGCACATATTGATTATCCATATATTGCCGTAAAAGAGCCGCTACCAGAACAATGATGATAAGCGACGGAGAAATCACGCCGAGAGTGGCGCTGATAAGTCCGCCGATTTTGCGTAATTTATAACCGATAAACGAAGCGGCATTTACGGCAATAATTCCCGGTGTGCATTGACCGATTGAATAATAGTTGAGCAGTTCTTCCTCGGTCAGCCATTTTCGTTTTTCCACCGCCTCTTTTTGCAAAATCGGCAGCATGGCATAGCCGCCACCAAACGTGAACAATCCCATTTTAAAAAAAATCGCATACAATTTCCAAAGATTTATCATATTTTTCTCCTTGGTCTTTATATATGCTTTATCCCAAGCTTTCAATGAAAAATTGTGATAATTTTACTTGACAAAAAGCCTAAAGCAGTCTAGCATCATGGTAAAATACAAACAATTTAGATATATCAGCTTATGAAAATTATTTATGATTTTTTGCTGCGAGATGTTAAAATCAAAACCTCGCACTTGTGGATGGTGGGCTTAGGCCTTGTCATTTGTTTAGGGTTCTTTGTCAATTGTGCGGTCGCTCCGTTTATGTCGGAGTGTAATCCTATTGACAATGAGCAACTGATTTTGGCTGCAAGTATTGTTGCCGGTTTAGGTACAGCGCGACAGGTGGTACTCTTGAAGTTCAAATATTTGGCTGATTTACAACCGTTTACGGAAAAAGAAAAGGCTACAGCCGAAGAAATCCTTAAAGAAAGACTTTGGGTGCCGTGTGTTGGTTGGGCATTGGTTATCGGTTTTGCCGTGAATATGCTGGTAGTTCCGTTTTTCCACAACTTTAGGTTGGTAGACTGGAGCTTTTTACAGTCGTCAATAGGTATTTTCTTGACCATCTCCGGCGCGCGTGAAATCGGAATTTATTCGCAACGGAGCGAGCATATTGCAAAGGCTACGCCACAACAGCCGGAAGCGTAAATCTGACACTGTTTCATTTTTAGAAAAATATATCAAAATTTGAAACAGTGTAAAAATAAAAAATTACCGTTCTTAATTTATAAGAGCGGTAATTTTCTTGCCGTAAAATCTTATTGATTTATCGGAGGCAGGGTGTCCTGAACTTTTTGGTTGCGGGCATAACGGTCAAGTTTGTCACCCCAATCATAAGAAACAGACCAATAAATTACGCAAGTTAGTGCCGCCGCAAGCAGAATGGTCAGCAAATGCCAAATGGAGCTGGTTAAAGTTCCCCACCAATTTATTTTTTTGCCATCTATATGATAAACGTGTTTAAACAATAATGCATACAGAGCAGCAATTCCCCACAGTACGCCGATTGCTTGCACGGCATAAGTTTTAGGGTCGTCCACAATTTGATGTAAATAGTCAATACCTTTATCATGCATAATATAAAACCCAAGCGCTACACCGATAAGAGCCATTGGGTTCAAAATCACTACGCGAAGAATAAACTTTATAAAATCACTAATCATTGTTAATCCTTTATCAAAAACTTTTACTCTAACTTTTTGAAATTAGTACCACAAACAAACCGATAAAACAAGTAAAAAGCATTGTTATAAACCAAATAAGTGCCAAATCTTTGGCAGGTGCCAGAGTTTTGCGCCAATTTATGCGTGAACTTGCTTTGTAATGTATGCGACAAAAAAGAGCCAGAAGCAGTGGAAAGCTCAATAATAGCAAAAAGCTGTTGAAAATTACCGAAATCAATGCCGAAATACTGCCTGCAGAGTAACAATAAAGCGCAACACACGCAGTAAGAACACCGTAAATAAAGGCGGTGATGAAAATATTATCACGCAAAAATTCTTTTATCAGTCGCCACGGATTGGGGGCTTTATACCATAAAGCAATCAGCGGAAATAAAAATTGCGGCCGACAGTATAGACGAATGATGTGAGCAACGACTTTTAAAATGTTTAACATATTGGATTCAGGCGTATTTGTTGAGGCAATCAAGAAGTAAAATTGCCTCACGGGCAGCTATGGCCGCGTCTTCGTCTTCTATTTTGAGACGAATGACCGGTTCAGTGCCGGATTTGCGAATAATCAGAGAACCGTGACCGTTTAAGCGGTTTTTTACTTGTTCAATACAGAGCTTTACTTGCTGATTTTCTAAGATTTTATCAATAGTTGCTTTGTCGGCAAATCGTAAATTGTGTGCTTCTGTCGGGAATGGTGTAAACACCGGAAAAGACTCGCTTACTTTTTTACCGCTTTCTTTAATCCCGCGGCAAACTACAATTGCCGCAAGCATAGCATCACCAGTGCGCGAATAATCGCTCAATACCATATGACCTGATTCTTCACCGCCGAGGTTGCTGTTGACCTCACGCATTTTTTCAATCACATAACGTTCGCCAACAGCTGAGGCATAGTGTTCCAAACCAAGCGAGCGAATATATTTGCCAAGTCCCATATTGGAATAAATAGTGGAAACAACAGCGTTGCCTTTTAAAAGATTATGAGCTTGCATATATTTTGCCAGAAAAGCAATTATCTGGTCACCATTTAAGCGTTGTCCGGTTTCATCACATATAATGATTCTGTCACCATCGCCATCAACGGCAATACCAATGTCACATTTGTTTTCTATTACTGTTTGGCAAAGGATTTCCGTATGTTGCGAACCGCAATTTTCGTTGATATTATATCCGTTTGGCGAATCGGCTAAACTGATAACCTCAGCGCCAAAATATTTAAATACATACGGCAAAATATCCGCAAAAGCACCGTTTGCCGAATCTAATGCAATTTTTAAACCGTGCAACGAATCGGCATCGGCGAGTGCATTGACGGCATCGTAATAATCATCTAAGCCACAATCAAGCTCAATGATTTGCCCGATTTTTTGCGCATCGTATTGCGGAGAATAAGGAGTTTGCAACAAAGCCTCAACTTTTGTTGTGTCTTTATCACTGAATTTATCACCGGCAGAGTTGATTAGTTTGATTCCGTTATCTTGATACGGATTGTGTGAAGCGGTAATCATAATACTCATATCAACATCGAGTTCGGGCGTGAGAGTGGTGCAAAGCGGGGTGGGAATAACTCCCAAATCCAAAACATCAATACCTTGTGCTGTCAAACCTGCAGCTAATGCGGAAAATAGCATTGTGCCGGAAATACGGGTGTCCCGTGCAATAGCAATTCTCCGTTTGGCGGTGCAAAAATGCTGTCCTAAAATATTGCCCAAATGCACACAAAAGTCGACATTTAGCGGGTAGGTATTGGCAATACCGCGCAAACCATCCGTTCCAAAAAGTTTTTCTGCCATAGTGTTTCTCCTAAAAACTGAAAAAAGCCGCTGTTTAGAGCGGCTTTATGAGTTTTGGTATGCTTAAAATACGTAACGTAAACCGCCGTAGAATTCGTGAGCCTTCACGTCCATTTTATGGATTGAGCCCATATCATAATAACGATATCCGGCGTCTACATTGAATTTGTTGGTAACTTTAAGCGTTAAACCGCCACCGACAGACCAAGTGAATTTTGTCGGAGTATTGTTATAGCCGTCTACCATATCAATCACTTCTGTTTCACCATCATAGCTGACAGTAGTTTTATCGTGGTATTTCATCTTGGTGAAACCGATACCGGCACCAACATAAGGCGACCACCAGTTATATGGTAAGAAGTCGACAAAATGATTCCACATAATTGAAGCAGTACGGAAATCAACTTCAGAAGATGCACCGCCGTCTTTAATTGACCAATCATCTTTGTCACGCCATACATATTCCAATTCTGTACGGTAATAGTTATAACGATACCCCAAAGCGCCGCTCATCATAAATACGTGCGAGTCGAGTTCATCCATATTCATCTTATCTTTTTTAGAATAATCGTGCTTGGTTGCACCGGCACGAACACCGATGTACAAACCGTTGCAATCAGCCATAGCATCTGCGGCAACAGCCATTCCCAATACCAAAGCCGATGCAGTTAATAACAATTTTTTCATGCGTTTTGCTCCTTTTTAAACGATTGTTATATCATAAAAAGTATATGATAATATTTAATATTTCATTAAAAGCTGTAAAAATGCTTAAAAAACGTTGATTTTATTTATAAATCGATTTATTTCTGATAAACGAAGGCAATCGGATAGCTGCGTCGCGGAAAGAAAAATCCGCAGATGAGGAAAGTCCGAGCTTCACGGAAACAGGATACCGGATAACGTCCGGCTGGAGAAATCCACGGGAAAGCGCCGCAGAAAATTACCGCCGCGTATATCGCGGTAAGGTTGAAAAGGCGAGGTAAGAGCTCACCGCGTATGCAGAAATGTGTACGGCAAGGCAAGCCCTATCCGATGTAAGACCAAATTAGGAGGGTTTAGTGTTATGCACTAAATCATACGGGGTGTTTCCGACCCGCTCCGGAGGTAGGTCGCACCAGTCAGGCGGAGACGCCTGACGCAGATGAATAGCTATCGTGCAAAATCTTTGTTACGGCGTGGAAATCAAAACGGTAATAAAGCAAATTGCATACAGAACTCGGCTTACAGATTGCCTTCAATTGTTGTTCTGGGGAGAGGATATATGCAACAAAAAACGTTGTCCGAAGCAGTAAAAATAAAAGGAATCGGTTTACACAGCGGTTGCGAAACCACCGTGATTTTTAAGCCGGCGGCGGAAAATACGGGAGTTGTGTTTGTACGTTCCGATTTGTCGGTAAACAATCGTTTTCCTGCCTTATATTCGGCAGTTGTCGATACGCGTAATTGTACTTGCTTGGGCAATTCAGATAAGCAGGTTGTCAGCACAATTGAGCATATTATGGCTACGTTGTCGGTTTTGAAAATTGATAATGTGGAAATTGAAGTAAGCGGACCGGAAGTCCCGATTATGGACGGTAGTGCCATAGTTTTTTATGAGACTTTGAAAAATGTTAAGCTGATACAGCAAAATGCAGCAAAAAAGTTTTTGCAAGTTTTGAAAACAGTAGAGTTTAAAGACGAGCAGGGTAATTATGTTATTTTGCGGCCGGCAGATGAATTTAAGTTGCATTTTACTATTGATTTTTCATCACAAATTGTTGGACATCAGGAATTTGCGGGAAAAATAACTCCGGAAGTTTTTGCTACCGAAATTGCGCCGGCACGTACATTTTGCGAAAAATATCAGGTGGATTATTTGCAATCAATCGGCTTGATTAAAGGTGGCAGTTTGGAAAATGCCGTGGTTTTGGATGGTGAAATGATTTTAAATGAGGGCGGATTCAGAGTGCAAAATGAATGCGTTAAGCATAAAACATTGGATTGTATCGGAGATATGCTGACTTCCGGTTATGCAATTCGGGCAGAAGTTGAGGCATTTCACAGCGGACACTTCCATAATAACGAAGTTTTGAAAAAATTGTTTGCCTGTGCAGATAATTATGAAATAGTTGAGGGTTAAAATGAAAAAATATTATATTATAATCAGCGCATTTTTAATGTTAAACGCTTGTTCTAAACAGGTGGATTTTGAGACTATGTCGGCGGAAGAAATTTATAATTACGCTATGAATGAAATGGAGCAAACTCGTTATGCTAAGGCGGAAACCGCATTTGAAACGTTGGAAACAGACCATCCGTATTCACAATGGGCGGTAAAATCTAAGCTGATGGGAGCATACGCGTATTATAAGGATGAAAAATATGATGATGCAATTATGGCTATCGACCGTTTTATTAAATATCATCCGGGCAATAAAGATGTACCATATGCGCTATATTTGAAAGGTATGTGTTATTATGACCAAATTTCGGCAGCAGATAAAGACCAAGGCAATACTCAAAAAGCTGAGGAGGCTTTTGCTCTTTTGACCGCAATGTTTCCGGATTCGGAATATGCTAAAGATGCAAGCGGTAAGCTGAATCTTACCGAAGACTATAAGGCCGGTCAGGAAATGATTGTCGGTCGCTATTATTTACACGAAGGTAACTATTTGTCGGCGCTTAATCGTTTTAATGTTGTGCTTGAAAATTATCAGCAGACAATTCAAATTGAGGAAGCTCTTTACCGTCAGGTAGAAATTTATGCTATTTTAGGACTTAACAAATACGCAGATGGCTACTATAAAATTTTGCAGAAAAACTATCCTGAAGGTAAATGGACGGAAAAAGCCGCAAAAGTGATGAAAAAAATCGGAGTGGAAACAAAGCCAAGCAAGGTTACGTCGGAAACGGAAGCTCAAACAGAGGCGGAAGATGCCAAGACGGAGAGCAAAGGTTGGTTCAGCGGTTGGTTCGGCGGCAATGACGATAAGGCGGAAAACACCGCAGCAGAAATAGAAAATACCACGGCGGAAGCTCAAACAGAGGCGGAAGACGCCAAGACGGAGAGCAAAGGTTGGTTCAGCGGTTGGTTCGGCGGCAATGACG
>DEST01000106.1 GCA_002361365.1 Alphaproteobacteria bacterium UBA3307 | reverse complement strand
TAACAATCACAAATTCAACCGGACGATGTCCAAATGATGATGGAGCCGTTAGGGCTACTTTCATGATATTATTGATTACATTTTCATCTATAACTTCGTCCGTATATCTGCGTATTGAACGTCTTTTTAAGGACAATTCCAGAAGTTTATTATCTGCTGAATTTGCTATTGTTGTTTGATTTGTTTTCATTATATTTTCATCTGCCATTGCATTTATTCCTAAAATCATACATATTAAAACTATCCAAAATACTTTCATTTGCTATTATCTTTCTATTTTTTTAACTGTTAATTTATTTTAGCGAATAAAATGAGTTAACGTAATAGGTTCATATTGCGGTTTATTGATTCCATTTTGCTTACCCAATTCAATGCACTTCAACAACCAAGCCATATTTTGCCCCAATGTGCGCATTGTTTGCAAACCTTCTTCATCTTTTCTAACATCATCAGGTGTAAAACCATGCACCATATTCCAATACTGCGAACCGACAACCTGCATATTTGTCATCATAAAATATTTGTTTAGGCGGTCAAATGAAGATGTTGCACCGCCTCTGCGACATGATACCACTGCAGCCGCCAATTTACCGGCCATTTTACCGCTGTTAGAAAAGAAAAAACGGTCACAGAAAGAACAAAGTTGTCCGCTCGGTCCGCCGTAATATACCGGACTTCCCAGTACAATTGCATCAAATTCATCAAGCCGTGCGCTCAATTCATTGACTTTATCGCCAAATACACATTGTCCTGTTTTCTGACAACTCATACAGGCTATACAACCGGAAACAGGCTTTGTTCCAATATGGAAAATCTCAGCCTCAATGCCATTTTTCTCTAATGTTTGTTTTAATTCGTTCAAAGCCGTAAAAGTGCAACCTTCTTTATGCGGACTACCGTTTATGAGTAATGCTTTCATTTATTTTTCCTTTCTTAATCATGAACCTTATAGTTTTTCAATAACATTTCGCCAACACCTTCGGCTTCCGGATTATGCGTTCCTTTTCCGGTATCAAGTGCACGAATTTGCGCCATTTCCTCATCAGACAATGCAAAATCAAACACATCTATATTACCTTTAATATGTGCTTCTGACGTTGCTTTCGGCAATGCTATATTACCCTCTTGAATATGCCAGCGCAAAATAATTTGTACCGTGTCTTTGCCATATTTTTGTGCTAACTTTACCAAAATTTCATTATTCAAAAGCTCTTTGTTACCATGCCCAAGCGGATACCATGCTTCTAAAAGAGTTCCATGTTTTTTAAGAACTTCCCGCAATTCTTTTTGTTGAAAATAAGGATTGCACTCAACCTGATTGACTGCAGGTTTTATTTTGGTTTGGCTTATAAAATCATTAAATAATCTTGGTGTCATATTGCTAACACCGATGGATTTTATTTTACCTTCCTTTTGTGCCTCAACCAATGCTTGCCATGCTCCAATGGTATCAAAATAAGGTTGATGTAACAAATATAAATCAATGTAATCCACTCCCAGTTTTCTTAATGAAGTATCAATTCCTTTTTTTGCCGCTTCATAACCATAATCTTGCAGCCATAGTTTAGAGGTTACAAATATTTCTTCACGTTTGATACCGCTTTCTCTGACAGCTTGACCAACTTCTTCTTCATTAAAATAGGCTGCTGCCGTATCTATGTGACGATAACCGGATTGAAGTGCCATTTTTACGGCATTATAAGTTGAGCCATCATTAGGAATTAAAAATACACCAAAACCGATTTGAGGAATTACGTTTCCATCGTTTAATTTTAAGCCTTTCATTATAATCTCCTTGCTAAACAAATTAGAGTGTAGCTACAAAACTACACTCCATAAAATTATTTAATTAAAAAGCTCCGGTTTTGATATGCGGAACATAAGGTGCTTCCAAGGCCTTAATTTCTTCATCCGATAATTTAATATCCAAAGCTTTAACGGCTTCTTCCAAGTGTTTCGGCGAAGTTGAACCGACAATCGGTGCGGTTACATAAGGTTTGGAAAGCATCCAAGCCAAAGCATTTTGCGCCATAGAGTTACCGTTCTTTTTAGACACTTCTTCCAAAGCATCAACAACTTTTTTATCTTGCTCCGGCGTTGTCCACACCATCGGTGAAACATCGTCAATTTTAGAACGTTCGGTTTGAGTTCCCCATGGGCGTGCACATCTTCCACCGGCAAGTGGCGACCACGGCACAACAGCAATCTTACGGTCTTGACAAAGCGGCATCATTTCGCGCTCTTCTTCACGATATATCAAATTGTATTGATTTTGCATGGAAACAAACTTCGTCCAATTATGTTGTTCGGCGATATTGTTTAAGCGTTCAAATTCCCATGCAAACATGGTAGAAGCACCGATATAACGTGCTTTACCTGCTTTAACCACATCATGCAGCGCTTCCATAATTTCTTCCATCGGTGTATTATGGTCAAGACGATGAATTTGATACAAATCAACATAATCCAGCCCCAAACGCTTTAAGCTGTGGTCAATTTCCGCCATAATGTTTTTGCGAGAACTTCCGCCGCCGTTAGGACGACCGGGGCGCATATCAAAATGCACTTTGGTTGCCACCACAATTTCATCACGATTTAGTCCGAAATCTTTAATCAAACGACCGGTAATTTCTTCCGATGTTCCCATTTGATAAACATTTGCCGTATCAAAATAATTGATACCCAAATCAACCGCTTTTTTGAAAATCGGTTTGGCGTCATCATAATCTTTTGCCCACGGAAAAACGCCGTTTTCTTTGCCCGGCTTACCAAAACTCATGCAGCCCAAGCATATTCTTGAGACATCAACACCGGTGTTACCTATTTCTCTTGTGATGCGCGATGATGATGAACTATCGTCAAATAAAATCATTCATCAGGAAGATTTATACGGACGCACGCTTATGGTAGGCGGCGGTTCTCCTCCGGCTTTGCAACGTGTGCAACAACGTTTGATTCATACGCAGAAAATAAGCTATTTTAACTCTGCCGACCATGATACAACTTTAACCAATGTGGCGGCTAAAAAAGGTGTTTGTTTATCTCCGGATTTTTTCAATGAAGATACAACCGGTTTTAAGCGCATTCCTTTTGCTTGTCCGGAGAAGTTCAAAATCGTTTTGTGTGCACACGCTAATGATAAACGCGAGAGTTTGGCATATTTCATAAGGCTGTTGCAAAAATTGCATAAGTAATAAAACCGCCACAATTACTTGTAGCGGTTTGGTTGAACATATGTCAGGAGTTATTCTTTGTTTTCTTCTTCTGTATCAGGTTCTTTAGGTCTTTTTGGTGGTTGATAAACAATTCCACCATTGTCTATTAAAAGCTCGGCAACTTCTATTTCTATCTGGTTTAATGCCATCATCAATGGAGTTTCAAAACGGCTATTAAGCCAATTTACATCAATTCCGTGGTCTATCAGTAATTGAACAGCTTTAAGTTTTTCTTCCGTTGGCATATTTGGGTTCTGAATGACATACATTAAAGCATTTTCGCCCATTAAGTCATTTCGGTTAATTTCTGCACCTTTGTTAATCAAGTATTCAATTCCTTCGGTGTCTTCACTCATACCGCAAGCCACTAACAATATGGTTCTTCTCATAATATCCATCGGATGTTCTAATTTGAATGCCGGATTATCGGCAAACATCCTTTCCAAACTCTTGGCATCGTCAATTATAAGATGATATTCTCCGTTGAACTCGCTTTCGTCTGGTTCTTCACCAAAAGTTTCGTATTTGATGCGGTTGCTAATTTTCTTTACGCCTTCGCAGAACTTCTCAAATTCTGAAATATGAATGTAATGGGTGTAACTGTTATCTTCTTTATTGAATTTTTCAAGCATATCTTTCTCCTATTGTTTAAATGTTAAATTCCGTGAGTTTTCCTCACAAAAATATTTATCGGGAGCAATTTGCTGATTTTGGTTTGGATAAAAATGAAAATGATAATTTTTTGAGGGCAAATAACGGTAAAATCAAGATAAATATATGTGTAGCAGATTTCTGCTCGCAAAAGTTTCAAAATAAATTTCACCACAAGTGCTACCGCCCAACCGGTAGCATTTTTGTTATTTAAACGTAACCGTTACTTTGCCGTTGCCTAAAGTCTGCATCAAGTCTTCGGGATTTTTGATATGCCCGATTTTGGTATAAGAATACGGATTATCAAAACTCTTATAAAACACCACTAGACAATCATCCCCAAAAAGCATAATGTCTCCGTTTTTTATCTTTCCGGCAGGTTTGGCATTGGTCGGAAGAGATTGGTCAAGATAGTAATACTTTTCATTGCCATGCAACTCCGACATATCTATTGTCAGCGGCAGGATTTTCTTTAAGGCATCCGTGGTTTGATTTTCCGCCAATTCCACAGCATAAACTTTGTCTTTGATAACAATTTCCATCGTATTTAATTCCTCTGCTTTCGGAGCACTCATAAGCGCCAGCAATGCCACCGACACCGCCCCGATTTTTGTAATGTAGTTTTGTTTTTTCATA
>DEST01000077.1 GCA_002361365.1 Alphaproteobacteria bacterium UBA3307 | reverse complement strand
ACAACGCACGCGGCGATTATGTACCTGTACAAGTTGATGACGACCATAATGCCAATACTCCCAATATGCTTAACCGATTTTTTCCGGCAGTCTTTGGTCATTAAATCGTAAATAATTTAATGTAAACTCTTTATTAAATATATTGTTTTATAGTTTAGCCATAAAGAACTCAGAAAGGGACTATATTATGACTAAATTAAAACTTTTATTGATGCCGGCACTTGTTTTGATTGCAACAGCAAATGCGGCAAAAGCAGAAGACCCGCAGTTGGGTTGGACAGCGGAACTTAAAAAAGCCGGTATTGAGCTTTCTTCCACGGAAGTTAAAAATTCCGAAGAATATAAATCATCACCTAATTCCGAATTGAGCGGCGACAGTGAAACGGTAACTAAAGGTATTTTTGATTTTTCACTTACCGACCGCCAAGAACATTTTAAGTGGGAAAACAATCTTTTTATGGAATATGGCAAGACCAAACTCAAGCCCAAAGACGGACCTGATGTAACCAATGAGACGGCTGATAAAATTTTGCTTTCCACCGATTATGCGCAAAAGGTATGGCGCTATTGGGAGGCAGATGTCGGTCCGTTTGCCAACTTGGCCTATCAAACCGAATTTGAACCGAATGACGATGCTCCGCGCACGAAAATCATTCGCGGTATGACCGGTATTAAAATGTTTGATGGTCCGTATATCAAAAATGCTTATGCTGCGTTAGTTGGAGAATATGACTTTACTTACAGCGATGATAAAACTACAAAATGGGCATACGAATTAGGTCTTAAAGCGGTTTATCCGATTAAAGAAGGGGTAAACTTTAATTTTGATACTTATTTCCGCGACTATTTTGAATACAGCAAATATAATCCGCGTGATTTTGATTACGAATGGAGTACCAAAGCCGATATGATGGTTGATGTTTATCACGGTTTGCAAATCGGTCCGTATATTCAATATTTTAGAGCCAAAGACCGCGGTTCCAAAAAATACGGAAGCAGTACGATTATCGGTGTAGAAGGCTCATTCGGCGGTTCTTGGGGATTATAATTCAGGAACACTTATCAAACCTTCAAAAAAAGAAAAGCGGCACCTTTGAACAGATGTCGCCTTTCTTTTAAGTGACTAACGGAATCCTTTTGTCATAATTTCTTCTGCCAACGTTTCCAGCTCGGTCAGTTCTTGTTCAAACAGACGCATACCGTCTTGCCAGAAAGTCGGACTTGTTGCATCAATACCGAACTTCGCTAATGCCTCACGATAATTTTGAGTACCGCTTTTTTCCAGCATTTTCATATACTTCTCGGCAAAATATGTCACCCGCCCGGACTTGTACACCTCATAAAGCGAATTGACAACGCAACATGAGAAACAATAAGAATAGACATAGTAATCATACTCGAAAAAATGATGAATGCCGGCCCAGATATATTCGACACCTGCAGTATCAACGCTCGGACCGAGATAATTATCCATAACAGACTTAAATATCTCTTGCAATCTCTCGGCGGAAAGTTCTCCGTCGGCACGCTCCAGATGCGCCATATCTTCAAAACGATGGAAAGCAATTTGACGATAGGTCGTCGCAATGGTTTCCTCAATATGCTTTGCCAATAAGATGAAGCGACGTGTTGGGTCTGTTTCTGCCTTCAGCAGAGCGTCAAACACCAGCTGTTCAGCAAAAATCGAAGCGGTTTCGGCTTGTGCACAAGATTTTTCACGCCCAAGTTCACCATACTTTTTGCAAACATACTCGTGCACCGCGTGTCCAAGTTCGTGAGCAAGCGTGTCGACATCTTCAACATAACCGTTAAAATTGACGAACACGCGTGGCATAACGCCGACCGGCATTTCCATACAATAAGCTCCATCGGCTTTTCCGTTGCGCGGATAAAAATCAATACAGTCATTGTCAAAGAACATCTGAGCAATCTTGGCAAATTCCGGAGAGAACTCGGCAAACGTCTTTAGAATCAGCTCTTTAGCTTCTTTTAATGAATAGCGTGTACCGGCTTCTTCAAACGGATACGGTGCCAACCTGTCCTGATATGGAAGTTGTTTACGCCGCAGCATTTTTGCTTTAAGCGCATGATAACGATGAGCCAACTCTCGCACCGGAGAATCTTCCGCTGCAAACGTATTCACCAGATTATTCAAATCAGCGGCATCAATATCGTTGCTCAAATTTGACGCCTGAGCCGGATATGTGTAATGATGCCATTCCTGAGAAATACGACGACTGCGTAACAATGCATTATAAATCAGCACAAACAAATCTTGCCGCTGTTTATACCATTTCATACGCTCTGCTTCAGCCTCGGCACGCAATCCGGCATCTTGTGAATTGTAGAGCTGCAACATCTCACCTTCGTTGTACATTCCGCCGCGTACTTTAATGGAGAATTTGGCACGAACTTCATTATATAAACGCAACCAATAATTAACCACCGTTTCCTGTTCGGCAAAGAGCTGTTCCAACTCGGTTGAGAGTGTGTGCGGTTTAGATTTAAGGCATTTTCTGAGCCATGCTCGTTTGCCTCGCCCATCATCATTATCAGACAAAATCACATTGCGATAATCCAGTTCTTTACATACTTCCACTTCAAAGAAAGCCAGTTCCTTATCACACAGCTTGACCATATCCTGCATATCCTGATAGAGGATACAAACCGCTCTGTCATTAAGATTGGTTGACCATACCAGATAAGCATAGCTGTCCAACCGACACAAGCGTGCACAACCGTCTGCATATTCGGACAGACAATCGTGTAAATACATCGGTGCCAAAACGGCTACCTTCCCTTCATACTTACTACGAAAATCTTTGCTCCATTGTAACAAACTCTTACTTTCGGCATATACTGCATCTGTTGATGCAAAAACATCCGATAAATTCCATTGTTCAGTCATAAGCCAAAATCTTTAAGTTAATAATAGAAAATTGGTCTTATGTTACGCTTGTTTTCTTCTTTTGTCAAGCGTTGTTGTGTAATTTCCAATTTGTGCTTTACTTCAAAATTCCGCGTGATATAGTAACGGCGTTTTGAGGGTGCATTTTTTAACGGAGGACAATCAATGTATTATAGCTTGTTTGAGATTTTTTCCATCGGAATCGGACCGTCAAGTTCGCATACGGTCGGACCGATGAAAGCAGCCAAACGTTTTATTGACAATTTGCAAAACTCAGACAAATTACAAAATGTTGCACATCTTAAAACACATCTCTACGGTTCTCTGGCTCTGACAGGAATCGGACACGGCACTCTTAATGCCATTGCTTATGGTTTTATGGGACTGAACGCCGAAGACATTAACCCACAAACAGATTATATCAAACAAATCAAAGAAAGCGGCAAATTAAACATCGGTGGCAATCACAATATTGCATTTTCATTTGATACGGATATTGTTTTGGAGAAACATATTTGCCTGACCGAACATTCTAACGGTATGAAATTTACGGCCTTTGACTCTAAAGGTAATATTTTGCTTGAAGAAACATATTTTTCGGTCGGTGGCGGCACTATTGCCCGTCAAGATGAAATTCACGCACGCATTGACCGCAAACCTTATGATGTGCCATACCAATTTAATTCTTGTCATGAGCTGATGCAGATTTGCAAGCAAAACAAATTGACTATCTCCGAGTTGGTATTGCAAAACGAAAAAAGCATCTGGGGACGACGTTCTACCATATCCAAACAGATTCTTAAATTGGCAAACATTATGCAAGAAAATATTGATATAGGTATGCAAAAAGACGGATATCTTCCGGGAGGTCTGAAAGTTAAGCGTCACGCCAAAGAAATGTATGACCGCTTGCAAAGCCGTTTTGCCAGTAATTCCACCGACAGTCTGACAGCTATAGATTGGATAAATATTTGGGCTTTTGCGGTTGCTGAAGAAAATGCTTGTGGCGGCAGAATGGTAACAGCTCCTACTATGGGGTCGGCCGGTCTTATCCCTGCGGTGATGCGCTATATGGAGCGCTATGGTAAATTTTTGAGCGAAACCGAAAAGAAAAATGCCTCGATCACTTTTTTAGCTACCGCATCGGCTATTTGCAGTTTGTATCGAACAAATGCCTCAATTTCCGGTGCAGAAGTCGGCTGTCAGGGAGAGGTCGGCGTTGCATGTTCTATGGCTGCCGGCGGCTTAACGGCAGCATTCGGCGGTAATAATGCACAAATCGAAAATGCGGCAGAAATCGCAATGGAGCATAATTTAGGTTTGACTTGTGACCCGATTAACGGTTTGGTACAAGTGCCATGTATTGAGCGCAACGCCATGGGCGCAATTAAGGCTGTTAATGCCGCTCGGCTTGCTTTGCAACGCACAGGGACACACATCGTCAGTCTGGATAGCATTATCAAAACTATGTATGAAACCGGTTTGAGCCTAAACAGTGATTATAAAGAAACTTCATTGGCCGGCATTGCTAAAAATGCAATGAACTGCTAAATAAGCTACAAAATATCATAAAATCATCATCGTGCGGCTTTTGCAGCAGATAGAAAAGTTTTATTCCCGCGTATTTGTGTGTAAACTTTTGACGGTATCATTTTGAATTTTATCTGTATCTACAGTATGACGATAATCTCGCAACGAATCAGTCAATGACAAAATCGTTTTTGTTTGCATACTATCGGCCAAAACATTATTTTTTACAGAATCCGAAATTGTTGTTGCAGATTCGGTATTCAATGTTTTTTCTGAGCGACTAAAAGTTGAATTATGGCGAGTTACACCCCGTTGCGATTCTCTTTCTTTCAAAAAGTCAGTTACTCGCGAGTCGGCAATAACAATTACTTTTCCGTCATCCTCAACAAACAAACCGGCAAAACCTTGTTCGGTTAATACGGCATTGTTGGCATCAACCTCAATATATGAAGGAGTTTGTGCACCGTTAATATAAGCTTTTTTGATACTCCTTTCTTGATTGGGAGAGGTGTATTCAGAATTTTTTAAACCACGTGTAAGAATATATTGAGCCTCTTTTCTGGAGCCATCTTTATTATACACAGGAACATTAACCGGAAAAAGCGTAACAGCTTCATTATATTTATCTCTTGAAAGCATCGGCGAAGTATCTAAAAGTCCAATATTATTTTCTTTTGTAATTTTTTCTTTTGGCGAGTCTGTACACGCTGTCGGAATAGCTAAAGCCGCGGAGATGACCAAAGTATTCAGTATTTTCTGACTGTTTCTAAACAATTGATGTGCATGCTTTTCCTTATATTTCATTTTTTCCCCCTTATACATTTTAAATATAAAGCATTTGCCTATTTTTGTCAATAAAAATTTCGGCAAATTTAAAAAAATATTAAGCAATTATTGTTACCCTATTGTGTGGAGAAAAGATATGCAGTTGATTGATACTACCGAGAAATTAAACGATTTTTGCAAAATATTGGAGAAACAGCAATTTATAACTGTAGATTCGGAATTTATTCGTGAGCATTCGTATTATCCGAAACTTTGCCTTATACAGGTAGCTTGCGATGAGGATTCGGCAATTATTGACCCACTGTCAAGAGCTGACTTGTCGGCTTTTTTCGATATTTTGCAAAATCCGGATATTGTAAAAGTGTTTCATTCGGGAAAACAGGATATTGAAATCTTTTACAATCTGACCGGAAAAATTCCGCAAAATGTGTTTGATACACAAATTGCCGCTATGGTATGCGGATTTTCCGAAAATATAGGCTATGGAAATTTAGTGCAAGAAATTACGCATATTGAACTTGATAAATCTCAGCGTTTGACCGATTGGAGTCTGCGCCCGCTTGATGAATCTCAATTGCAATATGCAATCTGCGATGTTACCTATTTGATTGACTGCTACAAATATTTGCAAAATTATATGCAAAAAAATCACCGCCAAAATTGGGCAGATGAAGAAATTGCCACACTTTGTGATGCGCATTGCTA
>DEST01000093.1 GCA_002361365.1 Alphaproteobacteria bacterium UBA3307 | reverse complement strand
CTAAGCTTTCGGTGTTGACTGTATAGCCGGAATTTGTAGTGATTTGCCCGTTATTTGTGTTGTTGAGCTGATTTGTTATGTTTTCAATATAACTTTAAGTATATATTTTAGTAATTTTTCAATTTATCTATTGACTTTTGCAAAATATATATTATATTTATAATTACCTTAAGGTATTTTCCTCCAATAGGAATGAAAGATTTTAATCGCCTATTGTTGTATCTTCTGCGCAACATGAACCGTTGACAGAAAGATAGGAAAAACTCTTTCACATATAGGAACGAAATTGTTAATCGCCTGTTTGTATCCTTGACCGAGAGCTAGCTTTGTTAAGGGAATGGAAGAAAAAAGCTCTCTTTCCGACAGGAACGAAAAATCTTAATCGCCTGTCGTGTATCTTTTATCGGTCGGCCAAGCCGGTGAAAGGATAAAGAGAGAGGTCCTCTTTCCGATAGGAATGAAAGATTTTAATCGCCTATTGTGTATCTCTGTTTGGAGTACAATTTCAAATAGAAGAAAAAGAGGAAGAAGGCTCTCTTATGAGAGCCTTCTGTTTTATTTTGTAAGATAGTACATTGTAGAGATAATATTCTCATCATCCTTAGGCGAGGTTACTACTCTGAAATCCCCATTTTTACTTCGCACTAAATATACGTTTTGGCCATAGTTATTTGTTTCAACAGGTTTTTGCTGTATAATTCTTGGAATTCTTTGTGCATCGGCACGACTGACTTCGTGTTTATAAATTCCTTTATCTAGGCCGTAATTACTTTTAGTGCCAACAGCTCTCTTTAGTTCATTTCCGCTTGCTATTACCCTTCCATCCGGACCGAGTATAGCTTCCCCACGTTGTAAAACTACCGGTTCACCATTATGGTTTTTCATCCGAGCAATAACATCGCTACCGTTACCTATAAACGGATCATCAACCAGTTGGTCGTATTTTTTGCCGATTTTGTAACCGTTATAAGCTATATTTGCTTGATTCAATCCGGTTTTAGCTAATGTTCCGCCGACTAAGGCACCGCCGCCTAATTGTGCAAGTTGTCCGACATTTTGCGCCAGTTCACGTTCTTGCGGATTTTTTAGCTGCAAATAGTTGTTCATTTGCGTATCATAGCCAAGTTTGTTGCCGAGATAATCTAAGCCGCCGAAAGTCATACCATTCAACGTCCGATTCATCCCATACAAAGCATCCATGCCGTTCATCAAAATCTGATTTACGGCATTGCGCTGTGCTTGTAATATTTGTGCCTGTTTTTGCGCATCAATGTTATTATAATTGCTGACATTTTGGATTGTCGGCGATTGTTGCGGATAAGTCGCGCCGTTGCTCCACGGCGTTGGCGTGGCTGTCGTTGTGCTCCAAGGTGTGGGTGTGGTTGACGGTTCGTCATAACTCCACGGAGTAGGGGTTTGATTCTGTGCCGTTGATGTTGCAATAGAATTTGGTGTTGTTGCAAAGCTCTGATTTGCGCCAAAGTTTGCATTAGTCCCCATATTCGTATTTGTGCTAAAACCAGTTGCTTGTATTTCCGCCGAAACCGACAGTGTTGTTATTCCAACCACTTGTGTTATTATTTCCCCATCCACCGGTGGAGTTGTTATTTTGAAAATAACTGCTCGGTTTGCCGACTAAGCTTTCGGTGTTAAGCGTGTAATCAGCTGTTTCTATCTGAATCTAAGGGCTGTTTGTTATAATTTATATGTAATTGTATACCTTAAATATAACCAATCACAAAACATAAAAATTAAGGGTAACAGTAGTATAAATAATGATAAAATGTATTTCTTTCTGATAAATACTGATAAAAAGTACATTAAAATAAAAAATAATATTAATATTTTATCATACAAAATCAAATTATCTGCAGATTTATAATACCAAATAGGAAAATCAGCTTCAAATAATTTTTCAAATCCGCCATCTCTTGCCGCTTCAATACTACGATATAATGATACGATAATTCTAACATATAACAATGTTATTAATGCAAAGACAATATAAGGAACATAACTTAAATGTTTTTTGATTACTTTTTCCATAGTCACCTCCGGTTGTATTCTTTATATATTAAATCAAAATAACAAAAAGGGCAAGGAAATTTTTCCTTACCCTTTTTTGTTACCAACCTTTTGGGGATTTTACCTTAAGCGGAAGATTTCCGTTATATTTTAGCCAGTCGTTATAGAAATCATCGTTTCTGTAAGTTAAATCAATACAACCGGCAGAACCCGGAACTGCACCTCCGTGCACATACATACTATGTCGCCCGAAAGTGTTGGTATCAGGTAATGGTTGAATAGGAATACGAGATTTTCCCCAACCGTCCGGCAATTCAAACCACCTTATTCCGTTATACAATCCATTTTTTTCTCGCCATGACAAATTATTATAATCTTGTCCGCTTCCTTGTGCTAGTAAATAATCACCTTCCGGTATTGGCCCCTCATTAGAGACATTGGTATATTTAGCGCTTTGATAATCATTATGACCGGATTGTGCCGGATAATACTTTACCGGTTGACCATTTTGCAACCAAACCAAATTTTGCCCATCAAATTCCAATGAACCTATTTGGCCATAATCAGGGTGTGTCGGTGTGAACATATAGGACGCTTCTTGCGAAGTTAGTGGTTTTCCTGAAGGAATAGGCGTTATCTGAGAATTGTTAGAAGGAGGTATTAAGCTTTGTTGCTGCGCTCTTTCCTGTTCTCGTTTGATATTATTTTCTAAGTCCTGTCGCATTGCATAATTATCATAGTTGATACTGTTACCGCTACCATTTTGATTCAATGCGCCACTTGCATTGCCTCCCAAAGTATTGCTTGCACTATTATTTTGAAAATAACTGCTCGGTTTGCCGACTAAGCTTTCGGTGTTGATAGTATAGTCGGAATTTGTAGTGACTTGCCCGTTATTTGCGCCATTGTTAAATCCGCCGCTTGTGCCGCCATTAAATCCACTGTTGTTCAACTGATTGGTTACGTTTTGAATATTTTGGCTTATGTTTGAAGTGCCAAAGCCGTAGTTATTTTCAGGCGTTCCTCCCCAAAAGTTTGTGCCGAACTGCGGATAGTTTTCTTCGGATATCCCTTGCTTGGCAAAACCTTCTGCCAGTTGATTTTCTCTTGCTAATCGCGCGCTTTGATATTCCAACTCGTCACGGGTTGAAAATCCGCTGTGGTCAACCCCGTAACTATCCACCCCGCCGTTACCGGATTGGTAGCCGGACAGTTTTTTAATTTCGTCCCAAATATCCATTTAGGCCTCCTATTTTTAATTTTTTCATCTTTTATCTCCATATTTTGTTGTTAAAATCGCACCAAAATCATATATTTCTTATTATATACTGACGCATAATTAAATTGCAGAAGTGTTAAAACCGTTGCAATCTATTTAAAAAATGTACTATTTTGGTAGTGTATCTATTAACATAAAACAGGATAGCTGTCAAGTTTAAAATAAGAAAAATATAAAATAAACCCATATATAAAATGAAAAATCTTATTTTATTGCAAGGGTAAAGGAGGCCATTAGGACTCCTTTGTTTAGCTGAAAAAGTTAGGAATAATCATTGCTATACAGAACCCAAAATATAACCCGTAAATCGTGCCGATGATTATAGACAGCACTTTAAGCACTTTGGGCGGCAAGCTGTGTAATGCAAGCATAATAATCGCCATCGGTGCAATGATTTTGTAAGTATTACCGAGCGGGAACCATAAAAAGGGTGCATTGTCTTGGCATAAAAAACATATAACCGCTCCAAAAGCAATTTCGCCCAAAACGCACAAGTATTGATATTGTTGCGGAATGATTTTACGCCGAAAAACTTCATAAAAAACAAAAATCGGCAGCGACCAAATATAGAAAAACAATATCCATTCGGCATTTACGGCACATGTGCATATTTGAGGGTAGGTGCAAGCTCCTTGCAAATAACTTTGATAACTGAGTGTTTTTGTAATGTATCCGTATTCGAACGCAAAGCAATCAATCAGCTCAAGTTTGTCTTGGTCTAATTCGGCAATAAGCCATATCATAGCCCACAATAAAATATTGCATGCAAGAAAACACCCGAGATATTTAAATGTCATATATATTCTATCTTTTGTTACCATTTTACAACTCCGTTGTTTATGAATTTAATCAAAAAACACTATTTGACCGAGCATAACTAAAATCGGCAATAGTTGTAACATAACCGCATTTAATGTAATTTTCCGCACAAACAGCAAGGATACGGTGAGCGGAAATGCAAACAGCAACCCAAATAAATATTCGCTCAATATAAAACCGGAAAATGTATCGTGCGCCATATTAATATCGCGAATTTCGTAATAAACTTTCGCATTTTCCGTTCCACCGTCATAGGTGAACATAGTATAAATTGCCAAACTCAAACATAATAAATTGAAACACAGCATTCCCCAAAAACAGAGGTGAGCCGTTTTTTCTTTATTGTTTTTCATCTGCAGAAAAAAGTTTTTAAGCATAATTGCACCATTTTAAGTTGAATTAAGAATATAATACAGTGTAAATAAAAAAGAGCAAGGGTATATTTTATTCTCTTGCCTATTATTTAAATTACCAGCCTTTTTATATTTTACTTTAAGCTGTAAAGCTGTTTTGTGCGCTTTGTCTTCGAAGCTTAATAAACTCTGCCTTTACAGACTTCTTCACTATTACCTTCATCCATACATTCTTGAATCAATTTTGTATTTTGTTCCAAATTTATATAGAAATCCCAATAATAAAAAGCTGTAGTTGCAATAAAAAATAATGCAATAAAGAACCCAATCCAGCACAATAGTTTAATAACGTCTGTTGATATATCTTTGAATAAGCTCATCACAATCCTCCTCTACCTTAATTTAAGACATCTATGTTCTGAAAATAAAATAAAACTTATCAGAATTAGAGAAAAAATGTCCGAATTTGCTGCAGATATCGCTGATGAACAAATAGGTAATTTAAAGCAAAAATAAAATCTGCAATTTATGGGAAAATAATATTGACAACAAATGACTCGCATAAATTTAAGGGACATAAATTTCTTTAATCAAATTTAAGAATTTCCGTGATTAAATACAAGAAATGAAGAGATTAATTATGAAAAAACAAAACTACATTACAAAAATAGGAGCGGTGTCGGTGGCATTGCTGGCGCTTATGAGTGCTCCGAAAGCAGAGGAATTAAATACGATGGAAATTGTTATCAAAGACAAAGTTTATGCCGTGGAATTGGCGGAAAATCAAACCACGGATGCCTTAAAGAAAATGCTGCCGCTGACAATAGATATGTCGGAGTTGCATGGCAATGAAAAGTATTACTATCTTGACCGGTCTCTTCCGACCAATGCCAAACCTGCCGGAAAGATAAGCAACGGAGACATTATGCTTTTCGGGGATGATTGTCTGGTGGTGTTTTATAAGAGTTTTGATAATCCGTATTCTTATACCAAAATCGGGCATATCAGCAATCCCGAAGACTTGGCGCAGACTTTAGGCAACGGCAAAGTAACGGTTACGTTTAAATAACAAAAATGCTACCGGTTGGGCGGTAGCACTTGTGATGAAATAAGGCAGTTAATCCCAAAATCCACTTGGGACACGCCCGCATTTCTTTTCCATTTTCTTCTTCATATCGGGTTCTGGCTCTTTCCCGGATTTTATGGAAACAGCAGCTTCCGTCAAGTAATCAACGAAGCAATCACATTTTTTCATATTAGCTTTAGTATTATACTTTTTCTCTTCAGTTAATGACAATTTACATTCATAACGTAAATCATCCATTCTTTCGTAAAAGCGCTTAGCAAGCTCTTCTTCAGAACTTGCGCTATATTCGTATTCAAAAGCAATCCTAGGAACGGTTTTATCACGTTTATCCTTTGTCCTGTATTGATATGTTCCATATTGAACAGCACATTTGTCAGATGGAACGGTTACAATCATATCGTCGTAGTAATCAACTCCACGCATAGGAGATAATAAAACAACGGGATTTAGTACGCAAAGTTCGCCTGTGTTACATTCAAGAGCCAATGCATGATTAAACTCAAGAACTTGTAGTACTTTAAATCTTCTCATATCCATACAATTCTCATTATGTTCTGTATTACTTTGAAATAAAGGCATACTCATTGGTGAATTTTGTGAACAACCCGATAAAATCAGCGATAATAACATTAAAAGACGTTTCATTTTGACCTCATTAAGAAATAAGAACTAGGGGTATGATAATACATATAGGTTAAAAAAATCAACTCATAAATGGATTATTATAACAAAAATGCTACCGGTTGGGCGGTAGCACTTGAGATGAAATTTATATTGAAACTTTTGCGAGCAGAAATCTGCTACACATATATTTATCAGCAAAATTTGTTGCAAAATAATTTATTAATTTGATTATTCAAATTTTAACTTGTTCCGCATTATGCTCACAATATGTAAGGGGAAGAACAAAATATGCGTATTAAGGTAATTTTTGCTAATGTTATTCAGTGTATGATTCATTGTGGTTATAATGAAAAGAAAGAAAATATTTTTGCAGGATTTCACCCTGAAAAATATGTAGAATACTTCAAAGATGAAAAGCCGGACATCTTGTGTATAGCGGAATGTTTAATGGATAATATTGAAGGGGATAGTGAATTTGTTGAGCATATTACGCAAAGTTGCAAACTTCCATATTATAAAAATTTAGTAGGTGAAAAAGCATTTTTTGTTGAAAATAAGTTTTATGGTCTGTCAATATGCTCAAGATTTCCGTTCAATGATTATAAAGTTTTACAATTAGCAAATCCTAAAATAGAAACAATACGCCCCAATGGTGAACATTGGGTTATGCATGACAAGTATATTCAAAAAGCCGGTTTACAAATTAAATCAAACCAAAATATAAACATTACCAATAACATATGTTTCCTTTTCAACACTTTAATAAACATTTTTGGGATGAAGAATTTAAGGAATACCGAAATCAATGGGCAAAAATGTTAATCCCTGATGAGCAAACAAATATTATCTGCGGAGATTTTAATACTGTAGGCATTTCTATAGATAAAGCATTTCCCGAATTGCAAGTAGGAAATAGATTAAATTCACTAGTTTCATATGATGGAAAGAGATATCAACCAAAATATCCTTATGATACCCAAATTGAGTATATTTTAGCCTCAAAAGATTGTAAATTAATATCTGCCAAAGAAGAAATGCTTTACTCCGACCATCCGTTCTTAATTGCAGAAATTGAAGTTTTTTAAATATCATTTTTCTCCAAATCAAAATCAGCAAATTGCTCCCGATAAATATTTTTGTGAGGGGAACTCACGGAAATTAACTTTTAAACAATAGGAGAAAGATGTGCAAATAGATGGCCCTTATGGTATAACCTTTGCGGCTAGTAATTGTTTCAATCAGCACTTTCATAACAAATCCTTATACTTTATAAGGGTATTTATGAAAAAGGTACATTTGATAAATTACAAAAAATTAAATGTAACTATTGACATTACAAATATTTTGCTTTATATCACATTCTTGAAATGTAACAAAGTTTATTACAATTAGGAGAAATACAATGACTGATTATACAAATACCGATTTAGGAACATTTGAACAAATTGCCAAACTTGAGAACGGCAAAGCTTTTTTGCACGATGCTTTGAATTTAAGCAGTTGTGAAATTTCTGTTAATGTTACCCCAAAAGGATTTAAAGTTCCGTTTAATCACAAACATAAACAAAATGAAGAGGTTTATATTGTTTTGAAGGGAACAGGTATTATCACTGTTGGCGATAACAAAATCAACGTTAGAGAAGGCTCGGCTGTGAGAGTTGCAACCGGTGTTGCCAGAACAATTGAAAACACCGGTGACGGAGAATTTAGTTTTATCTGCATTCAAGCTAAAGAAGGTTCTTTAACCCAGTTTGGCTTCAGTGATGCCGAACTCTGTTAACGGAATATGCTAAATGCAGATTTCAAGCCGATTTACGATTGCTTTGCACATATTGACCGCCATTGAAACATTTAAAGACGAATATCACGTTACGAGTGAATTTTTGGCTGGTTCGGTACAAGTCAATCCGGTAATAATCCGTAATATTTTGCTGCAATTAAAGACTGCGGGGATTGTGCAAATTCCCCGTGGTCGTGCAAGCGGTAGTATCACATTGTTGAAAAAACCGGAAGAAATTAGCCTTTTAGATGTTTACAAAGCGATTGAGCCGTTGGAACATGATACACTTTTTGCCTTTCATAAAAATCCAAACCCAAAGTGTCCGGTGGGGAAAAATATTCATAACATTTTGGATGAGCGCCTGCTTTCTGTGCAAAAGGCTATGGAGGATAAGCTTGCCGCAATGAAACTATCCGATGTTTTAGATGATTTGCAAAAGTTGATGTAGGTAATAATATGCACGATATTTGGAACCCATGGCACGGTTGCGTAAAAAAGAGCGAGGGCTGTCAGCACTGCTATATGTATTTTTTGGACAAGCAGAGAAATGCTGACGGCTCCAAAATATATCGTGTCAAAAACAACTTTGATTATTAAGAATTTTGTAGCAAAGTTGAAATAATATGAAATATCAACAACACCAAGCCGAGTTGAACGCTCGGCTTTTAAATATATCTTGACATTTATACATATAGGGGGTATATGTATATTTGAACGTAATTTTTT
>DEST01000117.1 GCA_002361365.1 Alphaproteobacteria bacterium UBA3307 | reverse complement strand
AAATACACTGTTTTCGATTTTAAAAACAGTGTCTTGTGGGATTTCTTCGTCCGGAAAATCAATATATGCTTCAATATACGCCAACAGGTCCACAAGCTCACCACGCCACGTTTCATACAGATTAAGAAGCGAACCGCCCATTTGTCTGAGCGCTGTTTTTTGCTGAATTTTAGTTTCCGCTTCAATCAAATCTGCCAAACCATCGGCTTCGGTAAGGTCCATTTTTCCGTTATAAAATGAACGCCGAGAAAACTCACCGGCCTCAGCCGTCCGAAAATCGGGTAGGGCGGATAATGCTTCCAGTATGCTACGAATTACAGCCTTAGAACCATGGCAGTTAATTTCCACAGTATCTTCACCGGTAAAAGAGTGCGGCGCCTTAAAACCGACAAGCATACAATTATCCAACGTTTCACGTGAAACCGAATCAAATATCCCACAAAAATACATTTGTCGAGGTTTGATATTTGCAGACGATAATTCTGTCATTTTATCAAAAACCGCAAAAGCCTCAGCGCCGGAAATTCTTATTACCGCAACACCGGATTTTCCGAACACGGTTGAAAGAGCATATATCGTTTTGTTATCCATTTTGTTTTAAAATCCTAAAAATTAAAATAAAGCCGTTTTTTTAGCCGTACAGCGAATTTTTATTTTTTTGCGTAATACATTTCATTTTTTTGTAAATTAACATCTCTCAGCTCATTTAACGAGGTTATTATTTTTATCTATTTTCAACGCTCTTGAGCATAACGTTGCCTTACCGTAGTGATTTGTGCCGCAGTTGTGGATGATTGCAGCAAATTATGAGAAGGCGATGGCGGAAAATAAACAGATGAGCCTTGCTGTATATGTCTGAAACGATTGAGTGCTGCCGGCGGAATTTCTTGTAGATGCTCTACCGCAGATAAATCTTTCGGCACAGCGCCTTTCATCCGACGACCATTATTGACGCACGCCACATACAGCAATAATTTTTGCTTTTCCGTCAGGCTATCTAAAAACTCAACCGGTGCTTTGCGTGTACTCGGTTCTTTCAGCATTTTATCATAAAGCGCATAACCGGCACCGGAATCGACTTCTACTTGTTTTTTGCCGGTATAGCGCACGGTGGTATCTTTTATCTTAAACTTATATTCAGCATTATTCTTAGAAAGTTCGCGGTAGCCATCAACCCGTTGCCAATAATGTTGTAAATCATCACTCCAGTCAGCGTGGTCATCTGAAACAATAGGAGTTGGGGCAGGGGATTGTTCCGGTGCAACCGGAGATGCATTTTCCGGAGATTCAAACAATGTTGCAATCTGCAAATTATCTATTTGTGTTACAAACTCATGATTAACCGCATTATTACGCATCATCTGCTTTGCTTGATTTATCAAATCAACATCAATCACTCCGGCGGATTTATCTGCGGCAAATTGCCTCAAGCGTTGCTGCAGGCGTTGCTCTTGCGGAGCAATAATCTCGCGAGAAATATCCGGCGGAATCGATACTTCTGATTTAGAAGTAAAATACCGCGATAAATTAATTTGTTCCATCTGATGGGTTTGCGGGTTATAAATCTGATAATTATAATAAAGTGAACGAATTTTTTTAAACTCAGAACCATCTGCATCAGTTTCCGCATTAAGCGGTGCGGTATTTATCAGATATTTGGTCTCAATTAAAAATTGCCGATTTAAATTGTCTCCATCAGCATCATAACGCGGAGCTAATCCGGATTGTCCATTGTCATAATACGAACGATGACGGATTTCAAAGTCATTTATTTTTTCAGCAACCAAACGCGGCCAATTAGTAGAATAAGCAAGCTTTTCCGCATCTGTTCTAAGTGATTTCAAATGATTAACGAAAAAATCATTTTCTTCATCAAACATTGAATAATCATTCATATCGCCATTTTGCAAATATTTATTAACATCGTGTACAAGTTGTTCCAAATAAGCACTACGTTCATCCTCTACGGCCAAGCGATAATAATTTTCGGTCGAAAGGCGCTTATAATCGTTTTTAAGAGACATTCCGCCATAAAATATAGAATTTTTAACGTGTTTAAGCTCGTGTGCCAACAGCGAATCCCGATGCTGATTACGCTCAACCTCTTGCCCATAGAAAAAGAACAAAGCCCTATCACGTTGATTCGTCAGATTATTTTGAGCAAATTCTTGTTCCGTTATATAGCGATTGGTACGACGGTACGCCGCAAACTGCGCTTTCAGTGTTTGCAAACGTGTAAAATCACGAGCCGAAAAATGAAAATGATTGCGAATAATACTTAACTTTTTGCCTTCGGAATTCACATAAGCCAAGCGGGTTTCATATTCCGGTGAAGTAACAAACTGACCGGCAGAAGAATCATAGTGCATATCATACGATTTATCTTCCGGCACAATTTCATAACCGATATTTTTAAGCATTTCCGGAAAATCATCATCAGATATACGATGAGATATATATAGTGTATTTGGTTCATCGCCCGGCGAATCGGCAAGCATACCGTTAGAAAAATGCGCCCTATCCTTGCGACAATGAAAACCGGATATTTCTTTATTTAAAAACTCCGTATTTTTATGGTCCAAATCAATTTCGGCACTATATGTATAGTTATTGCGGCGATTGCGATAAATTACATCTTTGCATAAATTTTCACATTCCAAAACCAAACGAGCTCGTTCGGCAGCATTAGAAAATGTTATATCAAATACAATAACGCAATTATCTTTTGTTTTGACCAGCAACTTTTCCGTTGGCATCAATCATTCTCCTTTACATTACAATATAGTATAGCTGATTGTTGACAAAAAATCAACTTATTTTTATAAATTTGCAATTTCGCTATTCTAAAAGGACAATCTACCGGTAAAAAACATATAAGCAGCATAAACAAATAATGCCAAAATGCCGTACTTTAAAAGCAAAAAAGGCAACTTTATTATGAATTTAAGCAATATCAAAGCAATAAAAACACCGCAAATGCCGAAAATAATTGTTTGATTATCCATTTTTACACATCTCCGTTAATATATATAAAGCATATCCGCCGCCACCCAAAATGTAAAGATTTATTTTATTTTTTATAAGCATATAATAAAGAATCGACACAGCTTTTTTAGAATCGAATTTTAAATAAAAAAAATAATTTTATCTGTAAATTATAAGAATAAAATCATAATTATGTTTATACCTCTGAGATAATATGTTTGCATATTCAATTTGTTATATACAACTCTATGTTATTTGGCATAAGAAATATACGCTCTCGGTTAGTATGAATATTAACAACTTTATCCACTTGTGCATAAATTTTATAAAAAAAAATTATGCCGATATTTTAGCCTGTTACATATATTTTTCACGATAAACGCGCATTTTGCACAAAAAAAATTCTTGAGCCGTAAAATTATTTTTTGCACAATTCGACTTATGGAAAAATTAAAGCAATATTGCTTTATAAAAAAAATCAGTGGAATACAATATATTGTTATTTAACTTTTAATTAAACTATATATAGTAGGTTAGCAGAAGTTAAACAACATATTCGAAAAGGAACCAAAAATGGCCGAAGTGCATCAAATGAATACAAACAATATACACACCAACATTAAGCACGTTACCAAACGTGATGGAACGCTGGCAGATTTTGACGGCAGTAAAATTTATAATGCAATCTTAAAAGCCGGCACCACCACCGGAGAATTTGGCGAAGCTGATGCGTGGCTTTTAACGGCACAAGTGATGAAAGTTGCAAATTATAAATTTGCCGAATCCGTACCGAGCATTGAACAAATACAAGATATTGTCGAGCAAGAGTTAATTTCTTCTAACTATACAGCAACGGCAAAAGCATATATTTTATATCGCGAACAACGCAATCGTGCTCGTTCAGACCATAAGGTTATGGTTGATGTAGAGAGTTCAATCAACGAATATTTGGAAAAGCTTGATTGGCGTGTTAATGCTAATGCCAATCAAGGCTATTCCAACGGCGGTTTGATTTTGAATGTTTCCGGAAAAGTTACGGCCAACTATTGGCTGAGCCACGTTTATCCGGCTGAAGTCGGTGAAGCACACCGCAACGGTGATATCCATATTCACGATTTGGATATGTTAGCGGCATACTGCGCCGGTTGGTCCTTGAAAAATCTTTTAAAAGAAGGTTTCAACGGTGTACGCGGCAAAGCTGAGGCCAATCCGCCGAAACACTTATCGGCCGCAACCGGTCAAATGGTAAATTTTATGGGTACTTTGCAAAACGAATGGGCCGGTGCACAGGCTTTTTCTTCGGTTGATACCTATCTGGCTCCGTACATCAGAAAAGATAATCTTTCCTACGAAGAAGTAAAACAATGTATGCAAGAATTGGTATATAACTTGAATGTTCCGTCACGCTGGGGTTCACAAACGCCGTTCACCAACTTTACGTTTGATTGGGTATGTCCGGAAGATTTGCGTGACCAACACCCATATATCGGCGGTCACATTGCCGGCCATGACGAAAACTTTATGCCGATTATCGAAGGTCAGGAAGAAATGCCGTTCACATACGGCGACTTACAAAAAGAAATGGATATGATTAACCGCGCTTACATTGAAGTAATGATGGAAGGCGATGTTATGGACCGTCCGTTCACCTTCCCGATTCCGACATACAATATGACACCTGATTTTCCGTGGGACGACCCGAAATCACAGCTTTTGTTTGAGATGACGGCTAAATATGGTATGCCTTATTTCCAAAACTTTATCAATTCCGTATTGAAACCGGGGCAGATTCGTTCAATGTGCTGCCGTCTGCAACTTGATTTGCGTGAACTTTTGGCGCGCGGCAACGGTTTGTTCGGCTCGGCCGAGCAAACAGGTTCAATCGGTGTTGTTACTTTCAACTGCGCACGCTTGGGCTATGTGTACAAAGGTAATGAAGCCGGATTGTTTGCCCGTGTTGATGAATTGCTAAATATTGCTCGCACATCGCTAGAAATCAAACGTAAAACCATTCAACGCTTGATTGACGAGGGTTTGTATCCTTATACCAAACGTTATCTCGGTACTTTGCGCAACCATTTTTCGACCATCGGTGTTAACGGCATAAACGAGATGATTTGCAACTACACCAACGGAGAGCATCACATTGCTGACGAATGGGGTAAGGCATTTGCCGAAAAATTCTTGGATTATATCCGCGCCAAATTGATTAAAATTCAAGAAGAAACCGGTCATATGTATAACTTGGAAGCTACTCCGGCCGAAAGTGCCACCTATCGTTTTGCGCGTGAAGATAAAAAACGTTTTCCTGGCATCATTCAAGCCGGTACCGAAGAAAATCCGTATTACACCAATTCTTCGCAATTACCGGTCGGCTATACCGATGACCCGTTTGAAGCGCTTGACTTGCAGGCAACCTTGCAATCTAAGTACACCGGCGGTACCGTGTTGCACCTCTATATGAGCCAAAGAATTTCTTCGGCAAAGGTTTGCGGCGAACTGATTAAAAAAGTTCTGACCAATTACCGTCTGCCATATATTACTATAACTCCGACTTTCTCGATTTGTCCGAAACACGGCTATCTGGCCGGCGAGCACAAATTCTGCCCGAAATGCGATGAAGAAAAGAAGGCCGCAAAAATGAAGGCTTTTAAAGCAAGCAATGTTGCTTAAGAGCCGCAAAAACTAATAACAGAAACTTTAATAAAAACACTTAGGAGAATATAAATGACAAACACAATCAAATTTGAAGACATCGCTTTAACTGACGCCGAAAGACAACCGTGTGAAGTTTGGACTCGTGTGATGGGATATCACCGTCCGGTTTCCGAATTTAACAAAGGTAAAAAATCGGAATACTACTCCCGTAAGTGTTTTGTTGAAGAAAAAGCGGTTATGCACTTGAGTTTGGAAGAACCGTGCGGCTGCCAAATGGCTGCGGAATAGTTTTCGCTTTGGTTTAGAATAAAGGGAGGATTGCCATAATTCTCCCTTTTTTAAAAGGATAAGCAAATGGAAAAAGACCTAATCAGAATCGGCGATATTGAAAAATTCAGTTTGGTAGATATGCCGTCCAAAATAGCCGTTGTTGTATTTATGCAGGGCTGTCCGTGGCGTTGTCCTTTTTGCTACAACCAATCACTACAAAACCCTACCGGTGAAACCGACGCCAAATGGGGACATTTATTGCATTTATTGGAACACCGCAAAGGAATGATTGATGCCGTGGTATTCTCCGGCGGCGAACCGCTGTTGCAAACAGGATTGCCCGACGCTATGGATGAAGTAAAATCTATGGGATTTGAAGTAGGTCTGCACACCGGAGGCTACAATCCGGAAGCATTTGCCAAAGTTATTGATAAAGTTATATGGGTTGGGTTTGATATTAAAGCGCCACTCAATGCCGAACATTATAAACGCGCTACCGGCGGCATAGGCGATGTCGAAAAAATCAAGCAAAGCCTCGATATGCTGATTAAAAGCGGCAAACACTTTGAATGCCGTACCACTTGTGACCCGCGGCTTTTGGATATTGCCGATATTTATACGATTGCCGATGAACTTTCCGCGCTCGGTGTTAAAGAATATTATATCCAGAAATACCGCCCGATTCCGAGTGATATAACTACGCAAGAAAGCGATTGCAACAAGTTCTTTAAGGATGAAAAAATGCTCGCATATCTGCGCTCTAAATTCGAAATTTTTGACGTGCGTAAATAATGATTTTTATACAGAATCATTATTAGAAGAGTCTGTCTTTGTTTCGTGATATTCTTGTTCCGTATTTACTTTCCACACAGCACTTTTATCGGTTGATTTCCCTAAGATATGACGAACGGCAGCAAACGAAGTCGCCATTGAATGGTCCATATTATTATAGCGGTGCTGTCCGTTACGTCCGACACAATATAAATTGGTAAAGCTTTGCAAATATTCAATTAATTTATCTATATCTTTATAGGTATCAAAATACGCCGGATATGCCTTTTCTACGCGTTCTATGTGAGTATCAAGCACATCCTCAGCGGCGGAGATAATTTGCATTTGTAACAACTCTTTTAAGGCAAATTTTTGCAGTGCCGTATCTTCCATATTCCAAAATGAATCGCCGGCTTTACAAAAATATTCCAATCCTAACCAAATATTTTTTTGCGGTTCGGTGACAAGATACGGCGACCAGTTATTAAAAATTTGAATCCGCCCGAGTTTTACTCCGGTATCTTGCACATAAATCCAGCAATCAGGCACTATATTACCAAGTGTTTTCAGCTTGGTTTTATTGACAAGATTTATTTTTTTGAGCAACATTCCTACCGTAATAAAATCACGATATGGCAAACCGGCAGCAATTCCGGCAATTTGCGATGGAACTTTCGGCAAACCGGCAACTAATTCTTTAAGTGGCATAGAAGAAATTACTATATCGGCATCAATCCTGATAATTTGACCTTTTTGCTCATAAAAAACCTGTGTTATCTTATTATTATGAGTGGTAAATTTTATAACTTTTGCATTAAAAATTATTTTGCCGCCCATAGACGATATTTCGCGTGCTGCTGTTTCCCATAATTGCCCCGGACCGAATTTAGGATACAAAAATTCTTCTATCAGCGACGTTTCTATATGTTTTTGTTTGTGCGGTAAAATCTTGCCCAAAATATCTTTCAGAATCGCCGCAATTGACAGACCTTTTACACGTTGTGCGCCCCAGTCTGCAGAAATATTGCGCGGATGACGTCCCCATAACTTTGCGGTATAGCCCTCAAAAAACATTGTATATAATTTACGCCCGAAACGATTGATATAAAAATTTTCCAATGAGCTTTCCGGCAGCTTATGCATCAATGAGTACAAATAGCTAAACCCCGCGCGAATCGTGGTAAAAATACCCATATTAAGAATTGTATTCAAATTCATTTTTACCGGATAATCAAAAAAATGCCGCTTGTAATATATGCGCGATACCCGCCGCCGTTTGAGCATTACAGCATCTTGTGTTTCCGGATTAGGACCATTGGGATTCAGTGTAATCGTACGTCCGGTCAAAATATCATCAAATGCCGGTTTGCCTTGTAATGGCAGTATATTATTCCACCAAGCGGTAACTTCTTTGTCTTTAGAAAAGAAGCGGTGACCGCCTAAATCCATACGATTACCGTTATGTTGCACTGTACGTGAAATTCCACCGATAAACGCAGATTTTTCCAGTATTATAAGCTCATAATTCCGACTGTTTTTCAGCAACTCATAAGCAGCTGTAATTCCTGCCGGACCGGCACCGATGACAACAATTTTTTTCATTTTTTGTTCCTTATTGAATAAAGGAGACTTAATACTGGCGCAAAATGCCGGATAAAACTCCCTGAATCTTGACTCTTTGCGCCGCCAGTGTTTTTGTTTTATATTCCTTATTACACGGCACCAAATGCACCATTTCGCCATCTTTTTTCAAAATTTTAAGTGTTGCTTCGGCATCGTCAATCAGTGCTACCACGATTTTGCCGTTATCTGCCTGATTTTGTTTACGAATAATCGCGGTATCCCCATCTAAAATTCCGGCTTCTACCATTGAATCTCCCTCTATTTTAAGCGCATAATACTGCCCGACGGAAACCATATTATACGGCACCGCCACTGTTTGAGTTTCATCTGCAATAGCTGCAATCGGCACACCGGCGGCAATCTTACCATAAAGCGGAATTTGTACCGAGCCGTTTTGAATAGCTTCTTCGCGCTTTTTTTCTTCATCAATAATTGCTTGCGGCTTAAAGCGAGGTAGGCGAATAACTTCCATCGCACGAGCCTTATGTGGCAAACGACGAATAAAATTACGTTCTTCCAGTGAATTAATAAGCGCATGAATCCCTGATTTTGATTTTAAACCAATGGCATCTTTCATTTCATCAAAAGAAGGGCATTGTCCGGTTTCACGATTAACTTTGTTGATATACATCAGCAAATTATATTGTTTTACGGTAAGCATTGTGTTCTCCTTAAAATATGTTCTATTTTAGTTCTATAAAAATCACAATGTCAAGCTCATTTTTATGTGCTACAAAAAATGTCATACCATAAAACAACAAAATATTTATTCGTGCGGAATATGAAGTTGCTCAAATGCCTTTTGTAATTCCGGATTATCCAACTTTATCAACTGATTTTCCACTCCGCGACCGGCAATTTTTGCGTTTATCAAATTACGGTCAATCAAATCGGCATCTTCTTTTTGCACCAAGGCATGTTTCCACTGAAAAACCGCTTCGTTTTTACGTCCGCCCAGCCAATAAGCATCTCCTAAATGGTCGCTGATTACGGCATTTCCGGAATTAAGCATTGACGCATTTTCCAAAAACTCTATAGCTTTTTCATAGTATCCGAGCCGATACAGTACCCAACCGATGCTATCTATAATATGCCCTTCATACGGGTGTTGTTTGTACGCGTCATATATCATTTGCGCCGCTTCCGTTATGTTTTTGTTTTGCAACAGCCACGAATAACCTAAATAGTTAAGTACCTCAGGATTATTTTGACTCAACTCTTTAGCTTTGAGTAAATATTGTTCTGCTTGTTGTTTTTGTTCCAAACGGTCATATGAAATTGCCGCAGCATAATATATCGGCCAAATTTCCGGCTTTTGCTCTTTGGCGGAACTCAATGCCATATCAAACACCCGCACCGCATCGCTGTCGCGCCGCTGATTGGCATAAATTGTTCCTAAATCCGTCAAAAGTTGGGTATTATCCGGATAATCTTGCAACAAAAGTTCAAGTTGCTTTTGTGCGGCATCATATTCTTTGAGAGAATTGTAATTTTCTATCATCTTCACACGCGCAATAAAATATGAACCGGAATTTTTATTTACTTGCGAATAATATTTGTTTGCTTCCCTCAGCAAACCGGATTCTTCAAGCACATTAGCCAAGGCAATTTTTATAACCTCATAATCCGGATTAAGATAAGAGGCAGTTGCCATATAAAATTGCGCTATTTCCAAACCGTTAGGTGCAGCCCTGAACATAGAACCTATATTAAACAGTGCTTCAGCCAAACCCTTTTGCGGAGAATCTATCACCGCCGGAGAATCCGATGAGCTTTGCGAAATGCGTGTATCTATATCTTTGAGCAACAAAGATAGTAAACCGCTGTCATTATAACGATTAGATATTTGTCGAGCATATTCTTTGTTGCCGGTCCTAACATAAAAATCCGTCATTACTTCTAAAACACGATATGTTACTTCTTGCGGATATTCACGAATTATTTTTCCAAAAAACTCCGCAGCCTTATCTTTGTTGCCTAAATAATCATAAATCATTGCTTTATGAAAAGCTTTAATGATTGATATTTGCGGTTCGTCCGGTAATTGATTGATGGATTCAATAGCTTTTTCTTCCAAATATTCACCGGCATAAGTCCACGCTACAAACATCGGGTTAATCAGTTTGGTATGAATAGTATCGGTTATATTAAGCATATATTCGCGTGCTTTTGAGTATTCGCCTTTTTTAAAGTGTTCCGCCGCCACTACCAGCGGTGCCAAAAGTTCACGACTATTGCCGGCAGCCTCATCATTTTGCAACTCTTTTAAGGCATACGGTCCGGCTGCATCAATTTCTCCCAATGAGGTTAAAATCACATAAAGTGTACGGTTAAGACGAGTATTATCTTTATCTTTTTCCAGTGTAAGTTTATAATATTCTGCGGCATTTTCAAAATCTTGACGCATATGTGCAACCCTACCTGCCAAATAATTGCCGTATTTTGACTTAGTGCCATAGGCAGAAATTGTTTCATCAGGATTTTTTTTCAGCAACAAATCATCTGTACGCCAATAACCTTGTGCATCAAACTGAGGCGCAACAATTGCCGGTTGCTCCATTGATTGCGGCAAAATACCCTTTTTGGCACAAGCTAAAATAACACTGCCCATAGCAGCAATAAGTACCGATAATTTAATCATAAAATTTATCATTTTTCTATCCTAATCCGAACATTCTGACCTATATTATATATAAAAAAATTATCCACGAGTAAAGGTAAAAACAAACTTATTTTTTACGCGGTTTTGCCGGTGGTTCTGGCAACATAGATTCATACTTTTCTGCTTGTTCAGCATTTAGAATTTTTTTGATTTTTGCCTCATATTTCTTATTGATTTGCATTTCTTGCTCGCGCAAAGATTTAAGTTGAGCACGCAATGGTTTCAATTCTGCCTTTTTTTGCGCCGAAATTTCTTTCCATTTGGCTTTTTGTTCGGCAGAAAGGTTTAAATCTTCCATCATCGCCATACTCATCCGGCGATGATGTTGTGGTTTGCGGTGCTTATGTTTGTGCGGCATTTCTTGAGCAGAAACCGTATCGCTATTAACAGAGGCACAAAGTGCCGGTATTGTACCGCCCAGAGTCAGACTAAATACCATCAACAAAATTTTTATTATCTGCATTTATTATCTCCTTTATTAAATTCTGGTTACAAAATAATATTCAACACTTTTTTCAAGCAATTCAATAATTTTGTTATAGTTTTCCGGCATATTGATTATTTTGTAGGTATCGTTTTTATCAAAATGATATAAAAAACATTGTAAAATCCGACCATAAATAATGGCGATTTTTTGTGCTGTGCGACTAATATCTACATCTTGTTCGGCAGTAGCACGAATCGCCTCATAAAGAGCACGAAATGAATCTTTGTTAAACATAGATTTACTATGCAAAAAATACAAAAAGCTGTCGTTTTTTTCTGCAAAATTATCTTCTATGATTTGCTGTGAGTCCATTTTTTTATCCTATTTTATGCCGTGTCTTCACAGTTTACGCCAGACGCTTAAAAAAAAGGTTAATAAAAAGATTGTTTTTGCAATAAATAAAAGTTATGATGCTATACAAAGGAGAAAAAATAATGATTGCGCGAATCGTTGTCGGAGTGTTGCTTGCTTATTTGTTGATAGCTTATTATCCTCTGGTGTTAAAAAATATATCCTTTTTAGTTATATTAGGTTTACTCGCCTCCGCATTTTGGGGTTTGCGTGCTGCTCCCGAATTGGCCGAACCTCTCGGCTATGGTATTTTAATTGTGCTTATTTGCTATGCTATGTTTTTGATTTTACGCCGCAAAGATAAACTTAAAAATATCATTTCTGCCGCCAAACAAAAGCAAATTCATCTGCCGGTGGCGCAAATTGAGAAACATCCGCAATTGAGTATGTTATTGACCTTAATACTATATACTTTAGGACTTACTTTTGTGTTATATTTGCTTATTTTACTGATTTATGTAAAATAGTTTTTTAAACTCAACATACATTATATATGCAAAAGTTTAATTGAAAATTTGCCGTTCGTACATATTTTCTCCGCGAGGGAGAAAAAAATGAAAGTTGAAAAAAATTTACAAAATTTGAGCAAATGTTTATGTATGAAATGTCCGTCCTATACAAATCATTGCAAGCTCAAAAATGCACCGCAAAATTTTATTAAATTGATGAATAATTTTGATGATACCGAACATTATGAAAAAATGTTCTGCGCTTATGAAAAAAGTGATTGCATTTTTGAGGCAAACGGCTGTTTGTGCGCCACTTGCGAAGTATTTAAGAGTTATAATTTAAAACACCAAAATTATTGTTTACACACCGGCGGAATTATGTAACCAATATTTATAGAAATAAATTGCAATAATAAGCACGCCATTCTGAATAAATTTCCTATTTTTTTACTGTAACAAGCTAAAAACACAGAATATTTACTCAGAATGACGTATCTTTTTACCTTTATTATGCAACCATTTGTTTGATTGCAGCTATGGCATCATCAATTTTGGTAATGTCAGCACCACCGGCCTGAGCCATATCCGGTCTTCCGCCGCCGCCCTGACCTCCGAGGATTCCGGCAGCCGCGCGCACCATGTCAACAGCATTGTACTTGCCGGTTAAATCCTTGCTGACACCGACCACAACCGAGGCTTTGCCATCTTTGTCGGAACACAAAACAACTACGCCGGAGCCGATTTTTTGCGTAATATCATCAACAAACGCCTTTAGTTCTTTCGGATGAGCATCAGGTACCAATTTGCCGACGAATTTTACGCCGTTAACGGTTTCTACCTCGTCTTTAGCCGAAGATTGACCACCGGCTAAACTTCTTTTTAAGTTAAAGATTTCGGCTTCAAGTTTTTTGCGTTCTTCAAGCAAGCCGGCAATTCGATTTTCCAAATCATTTATATTTGTTTTCAGACTTGCCGCAACTTTGTGTAATTTATCTTCCATATGACGCACATACGAATCCGCGCCGCAACCGGTTACACATTCTAAGCGACGTACACCGGCCGCAACTGCAGATTCCGATAAAATATGAAAATAGCCGATATTGCCGGTAGAACAAACGTGTGTACCACCGCATAATTCACGTGAAAACGGCGTTTTTTCATTTCCCATCGTAACCACACGGACATCGTCACCGTATTTTTCATCAAATAATGCCATTGCGCCGAGGGCAACCGCTTCGTCTTTATTCATTATTACGGTATTGACCTTTAAATCATTACGAATCTGTTCGTTGACAATATCTTCCACCTTACGGATTTGTTCGGCCGTAATTTGTTTTGGGTGTGAAATATCAAAACGCATTCTGCCGGCTTCAACCAATGAGCCTTTTTGCGCCACATGGTCACCCAGTACAATTTTTAAGGCTTTATGTGCTAGGTGGGTTACCGAGTGATTGGCACAAATTTGCGCACGATTTTCTTTGTTGACTTCAAAATTGGCAAAATCACCGACTTTAATGGTGCCGCTTTGCAGTTCGCACACGTGAGCATATACATCATTCAACTTTGGCTTGCAATCAACGACTTTGGCCGTAAAGTTTTTAGAAGTAATCATACCGATATCGCCGACCTGACCGCCGCGCTCGGCATAAAACGGAGTTTGGTTTGCCACCAGCTCAAATTTGCCGGAAGTTATTTCGTTTACTTCTTTATCATCTTGTACCAGAGCTTTAATTTCGCCGTCGGCTTTTAAGGTGTTGTAGCCTAAAAATTCGGTGGTGCCGCATTTATCTTTAATGCCATACCAAACTTTGGCCACGCCTTCGTCGCCAGAACCGGCCCAATTTTTGCGAGCTTCGGCTTTTTGTTTTTCCATGCAGGCGTTAAATCCGTCAACATCAACCTCGATATTTTTGTTTTTAAGAGCATCTTGTGTCAAATCAAGCGGGAATCCGTAGGTATCATACAAGCGAAATGCTGTTTCTCCGGCAAGCTTAGCTCCAGATGCCAATTTAGCAACTTCGTCATCAAGCAGTTTTAGCCCCTTGTCCAGAGTACGTCCAAAACGTTCTTCTTCAATTTCAATAGTTTCGCGTATCAAATTTTCACGCGCATAAAGTTCCGGATAAGCATCGCCCATTTCTTTTTGCAGTGTCGGCAACAGTTTGTAAATCATCGGTTCTTTCACGCCGAGCATATAAGCATGACGCATGGCACGGCGCATAATACGGCGTAAGACGTAACCGCGTCCTTCGTTGGACGGCAAAACACCGTCGGCAATCAAAAAGCTGATAGCGCGCAAATGGTCGGCAATTACGTTATGCGAAGCTTTGAGCGGTCCGTTCGGGTCGGTATTGGCAATATCGGCAATCGCCTTGATGATATTTTGAAACGTATCGGTTTCAAAATTAGAATGCACACCTTGCAAAATAGCAGCAATACGTTCCAAACCCATACCGGTATCAATCGACGGACGCTTTAAGTTAATGCGCGACCCATCTGGCAAATCTTCAAATTGGTCAAACACCAAATTCCAGATTTCAATAAATCTATCGCCGTCTTCTTCCGGCGTTCCCGGTAAGCCACCCCAAACCTCAGGACCGTGGTCATAAAAAATTTCCGAGCAAGGACCGCACGGACCGGTATCACCCATCTGCCAAAAATTGTCTTTAGTGGCAATACGAATAATACGGTCTTCCGGCAAACCGGAAACTTTTTTCCAAATGTCGTGCGCTTCATCGTCATTATGGTAAATCGTAACCGCCAGCTTTTCTTTCGGCAGGCAGAATTCTTTGGTCAGTAATTCCCAAGCATACGGAATAGCGCAGTCTTTAAAATAATCTCCAAAAGAGAAGTTGCCGAGCATTTCGAAAAACGTATGGTGGCGCACATCGTAGCCGACACTGTCCAAATCGTTATGTTTCCCGCCGGCGCGTACACTTTTTTGTGCGGTTGCCGCTCGGGTATAATCGCGGGTTTCATTACCGGCCAGAATGTTTTTAAACTGCACCATTCCGGAATTGGTAAACATCAGTGTCGGGTCGTTATCCGGTACCAACGACGACGACGGAATTATTTTATGGTCATTCTTTCTAAAATAGTCCAAGAATGTTTTACGAATTTCATTTACACCGATTGTCATTTTATATCCTTAATTTTAAGCTTAAAACTTTCACTGCCGCACAGGATATATCAAACTTTTTTGCTTGTCTATATTTATTTTTGCAAAAAATCTTGACTTAAAGGATAAAAAGGTACAAAAATAATCAAAGACTATAATTATTAACTTAAAAATTTTTTGCTTATGAAACATTTTATTATTATGCTGATGATGTGTGCTTGCTTTTCGGTTGCAAGTGCCGGTGTTCCGCAAGACATCTGTTTTATAGAAGATGTTCGTTTTGTACATTATGATTCCGTTGATGTGGCCTATATCACCAACGAAGAAACTGAAACCCCACGTTTGTTGTACGGGCTGTATAAAGATGGGCAGCAAATTCTGCCGGTGTGCTACGAAATGTCGCTCAATCAAAAAATCGGCTTGATTGCTTTTTATAAAGATACCGAGCTTATCTTATATGATATGTCAGGCAATGTTATTTTTGAATATGAGCTTGATTTTCCTATAGACAAACACTCTGTGGTGCAGTTTGAAGTTACCGAAAAACGCCGCGGAGAAGCATATTACGACTTGGTAGTATATTTCTTCGACAACGATTGGGTGTTCCAAGTATTAGACACTTTTATGCGTCGTGAAAAAAATCTATACAGGGTAAAAATTATCCTAGAAACCGAATTATTAGATTAAAAGAGGCTGTTTTTCAGCCTCTTTTCGCTTTTATTTTATAATTCCGCAAGCAATCCTTGCGCCGCCACCGCCTAAAGGCAACGGCTCATCTTTATAATTATCGCCGCCGGCGTGAATAATTATTGAGCGATTTTGAATATCATCAACTTTTAAGTCTTTGATATAAAATTGTGTTTTCGCCGTACCGTCAGCAGCAACATCAAGCGCCGGCAAATCACCTTTATGTCCGTGTCCGTCCGGACCAAGATGCTTACCGGTTTTATTTGGGTCATAATGACCTCCGGCAGCTTGTGCCGGCTGCATTATACCATTGGTATCGGCAGCCGCATCACAACTTGGATTTTCATGAATATGAAAACCATGAGTACCTGCCGGTAATCCGCTTAAATTTGTTTTTACGGATAATCCTTGCGTCGTGTCGGCAAATTGTACCGTACCTATTTTTTGTTCCGTCCCTTGTAATGATACCGCATATATATCGGCCGTTGTGGTTTTGTGATTCATATTGCACCCCGCTAACATCATTATTATAAAAAACAATCTTTTCATTTTATTCCTCTGCTAAAATATAAATATTATTTTAAACCTTTCATCTGTTAATAGGTTTTATTTTGTAATATGCAATGTAAAAAAAACAAGTTGTCTTTTTGAATAAGTTGATATATTTTCAGAAGAACAAGTATATAAAGTAAGGAAGATTTTTATGCACGGATTACACCCTCTGATTGTTGATTTAACCTTAATCACGATTTATGCCGCAATTACGACGCTATTGTTTAAAAAACTAAAGCAGCCGATGGTTCTCGGCTATTTACTTGCCGGTATTTTTGCCGGTCCGTATTTTAATTTGGTGCCAACTGTGACGGATAGAGCAAATTTAAGCTTATGGGCGGATATAGGAGTTATTTTTTTGCTGTTCAGCCTAGGTTTGGAATTTAGCTTTAAAAAAATGTTGGCAGTCGGAAAATCAGCTATGATTACGGCAATGCTGAATATTTTTTTGATGCTTTTTGTCGGCTATTATGTGGGTATGCTCATCGGTTGGACAACCACCGACAGCTTCTTTTTAGGATCGATGATTTCAATGTCTTCAACAACCATAATTATTAAAGCATTTGACGATTTAAACATCAAAAAACAAAAATTTACCGATTTGGTATTCGGAGTTTTGGTAATAGAAGATATTGCCGGTATTTTAATGTTGGTTTTATTACCGGCAGTAGCCGTTGGTAATGCCATAGACGGAGCCCAAATCGGGTTAAATATTTTAAAATTGGCGGCATTTTTAATTCTATGCTTTGTTACCGGAATATATTTGATTCCGACAGCGTTGCGCAAACTTAAAGATTTTGTAAATGATGAAATGCTGTTGTTGGTGGCGGTTGCACTTTGCCTTTCAATGGTGTTTTTAGCAGTATATTTCGGCTTTTCGTCAGCACTTGGAGCGTTTATTATGGGCTCTATTCTTTCAGAAACAGGAGTAATTGAACGAGTGGAACATATTATTAAACCGCTGAAAGATTTTTTTGGTGCCGTATTTTTTGTAACTGTCGGAATGATGGTAAATCCGCAAATGTTCATAACTTATGCCTATCCGATTTTTGTGATTACTGTAGTTGTTTTATGCGGAATGGTGGTTTTTTCAACATTTGGATTTGTACTTTCCGGTCAAAACTTAAAAACAGCGTTATCTGGTGCATTTTCTTTGGCACAAGTCGGCGAATTTGCTTTTATTATTGCAACGCTCGGCAAAAGTTTGGGAGTAATAGATGGGTTTGTATACCCAATTATTGTGGCTGTTTCTGTGATTACGACCTTTTTGACGCCGATTATGATAAAATCTGCCCCAAAGGCACAAAAGTTATTAGAACGTACTTTACCTGAAAAATGGCTTACTTTCATCAATCAAAATGCAAAATCACATAAACAAGAAACTGCAGAAGAAAAACTATGGCTTGATTTGATTAAAATATCATTTATCCGTGCGTTTGTGTTTTCATTTATATTGGCGGCAATTTTAGCTGTTGTCAATTTGTGGGTGCGACCGTATGCAGCATCGTGGCTGCCTAATTTAGCGGCACGCGGGCTTACAACCTTGATTGCCTTGCTTTTGATGTCTCCTTTTTTAACCGGTTTAGTCGGACGCAATATTTTGCCTTCGGTCGGTGCCAACGGATTTAAAACTACTTTGGAAAAAGTTTCGGCTTTTCCTAAAATAAAACAAAAAATCCATACGCTTAGCATAGATTCAAAGTTTAAAAATCTGTACGCAAAAATAATGAAAAATTTTAATAAATCAAAAATCACAACCGAAGAAATAAATAAGCCGCGGCTGCCTAAAAAACACATTTTTATGATGCCGCACAATCTTAAATCTATGTTGCGTGAAAATACTGATACGGTAAAAGATTCGGTAAAAAGTATTATTTCTAAAGACCGAATATCGCAAATTTACAGTGAACTATGGTTTGCGCGCAAATCCAATCGGCCATTGTTATTGATTTTAACCGGTTTCAGGTTGTTGATTGTATCATTTTTTATAGTTACGGCAGTACACCAATTTTTAACCGAGAATCCAAAATTTATCTTTTTGATGTTGCTCGCTTCAGTGTGGCTGTTGATGCATTCTAAGTGGTTGTTGAAACAATATATCAGAATAGAAAGCCGATTTTTGGATAATTTAAACGGCGACAAACCATCTTCCGACGAAAATATTTAGGGTAGTCTTATATCATCATTTGCTGAAATCACTGTAATATGATTAAATATGCAGCCAAGCTCTCAGCATATTAAACAACAATACAACTAAAGCCACCAATATTACCGCAGCTACAAAATAAAATAAAACATATAAAATTCCCAATGCTGCAACTACGCTGACAAACAACAACACAACAGCCAACAACCAGCCAATCCAAGAATTTTCAAAAACATATTGATGAAAACCATATTGTTCCATTGCTTCTTCCATTGCAAAAATATGATTGCAACGTAAGCATTTTTTGGCATTTGCCGGTAAATTAGCACCGCAAACATCGCAAACTTTATAAAAGCCTTCGCCATCATCAGTCATAAAATGCTTGCATTTCGGGCAAAAACGAATTTTCCATAATCCGCGCGGCTTAACATCTTGTTGACAATAAAAGCAATAAAAATTTTTCATTCTACACCTCTGAATATGATTTACGAGTTTTTTTAGTAAAAAGCAAGGCTTATATTTTTTGTTTTTTACGTTAATAACTTGAAATTTTAGTTTTTTATCTTGCAAAAAAGGTATAAACATACCTACATAATACTATATGCTTTATATAGAGGAGAAAAAATATGTTTATACATAATGCTTATGCTGCGACTGAAGCGGCAACGGAAATGAGTCCGTTGGGAGGAACTTTTATTCAGTTGGCACTGATTTTACTTATTTTTTATTTTTTTCTGATTCGCCCGCAACAGAAAAAAATAAAAGAGCATTCACTGATGGTTAATGCTTTAAAAATAGGGGATAAAGTACTGCTGAGTTGCGGAATTTACGGTAAAATAAAAAAAATCAAAGATGATAAGCTGACACTCGAAATTGCACCTAATGTAGAAATCAGTGTCGATAAAATGACTGTCGGTGCTGTTGTTGATGATGAAATTATTAACAAAAAATAACACTTAAAACTAAGAGGAAAATGAAATGTATAAATTATCACTTAATAGAATTTTGATAATTATAGCAATTTGTCTTACCGGAATTTTTTTGGCTGTGCCTAATTTTGTTCCGGATAAAACAAAATTGCCTAAATGGTGGCAACCGGTAAATCTCGGATTAGATTTGCAAGGTGGTTCGAGCTTGTTGTTGCAGGTTAAAATGGACGATGTTTTGCGTGACAAGATGTCTACTTTAGAAGATTCCGTGCGTCAATCGTTACGTGAACGCAGAATGCGTTATCAAGACCTGAAATCTTCTAAAGATGGAGTAATGGTAAAAATTGCCGATTTCAACGCTCGCGATAAAGCAAAAGAATCCTTTAGAAAACTTGATGAAGGTTTGGTTGTAACCGAAGATGAAAACGGTGAAGGTCTACTGACAATCAATTATAATGAGCAGGCTATGGCTGTGTTGAAAAATCGCATAATTGACCAATCCATCAGCATTGTACGTCGCCGTATTGATGAACTCGGCACAAAAGAGCCGATTATTCAAGGACAGGGTTCAGACCGTATTTTGGTTCAGTTGCCGGGAGTACAGAATCCGGAAAGTGTTAAGATTTTGCTTGGTAAAACCGCAAAAATGGATTTTCATTTGGTTGATGAAACAACTAATGTGATGCAGGCAAAACGCGGTAAAATTGCCAAAACTTCGCGTTTAATCAGCGGTTCTGAAGGCGAACAATATGTTATTATTCGTAAACCTGTTGTCGGTGGTGAAAATTTAACCGATGCGCGCGTAACTTTTGATGGAGCTAATCCTGTAGTAAGTTTTAGATTTAATACTATCGGCGGACGTAAATTTGCTGAAGTAACAAGTAATCATGTTAATGAAAGATTAGCTATTGTTTTAGATAATGAGGTGATTTCGGCACCAAATATTAACTCACCGATTACCGGCGGCAGCGGTATTATTACCGGTAACTTTACCACCAAAAGTGCCAACGATTTGGCCTTGCTGCTGCGTTCCGGTGCATTACCGGCTCCGCTTGAAGTGATGGAAGAAAGAACCGTCGGCGCCGGCTTGGGTGCGGATTCGATTAAAGCCGGTGTTACGGCGTCAATTGTAGGATTTGCTGCGGTTATTATCTTTATGATATTGGCATACAGCCTGTTCGGTCTGATGGTTGATATCACTCTGTTTTTGAACGTGGCTATTATGCTCGGTATTATGAGCTTTATGGGAACAACCCTGACCTTGCCGGGTATTGCCGGTATCATTTTGACCATCGGTATGGCGGTTGATGCCAACATTTTGATTTTTGAACGCATCAGAGAAGAAGTTAATCACGGTCGTTCAATTCGCGATGCCATTACGGTAGGTTTTACCGAAGCATACCGTACGATTGTCGACTCTAACCTGACAACCTTGGCGGCTGCTGCGGTATTGTTCTATTTCGGCAGCGGTCCGGTGCGCGGTTTTGCCGTTACTTTAACCATCGGTATAATTACATCAATGTTTACATCAGTTACGGTCAGCCGTTTGATGGTTGAAGCATGGCTTGCCAAATATAAACCGACAAAGTTACCATTATAATAAAAAAGGAATAAAGAAATGAAAATATTCAGTTGGATTATAAAAGATACTACCATTGATTTTTTGAAGTGGCGCAAAATCGGTTATGTGATTTCGTTGCTGTTGATTATTGCATCGGTTGCCAGCATTACGCTGAAAGGTTTTAACTACGGTATTGATTTTTCCGGCGGTGTGGCGATGGATGTGCGCGCCAAAAGCGGTGTGGCTGATGTGGAAAAGGTTCGCTCGCAACTTTCTGAACTCAAACTTGATGAGTTAAATATTCAATCTGTGGGCAAAGAGGGTAATCAGCTGCTTATCCGTGCTCAGGCAAATAATGCCGATGAAGAAAGTCAACGTATTGCGGTCAATCAAATTCAGAAAATTTTAGGTAGCGACTATACTTTTGAAAGTATAGAATCTGTCGGACCACAAGTCGGTGATGAATTGAAACTGTCCGGTGTTCTGGCGTCGATTTTTGCCTGTGTTGCCATCAGTTTGTATGTATGGTTCCGCTTTGAATGGCGCTTTGCTTTGGGAGCTTTAATCGGTTTGTTCCATGATATCTTTGTCACTGTGGGCTTGCTTTCCATCTTCCATTTAGATTTCAGTTTGACTACGATTGCCGCTATTTTGACACTGGCCGGTTATTCGGTGAACGATACGGTGGTAACATTTGACCGCATCAGAGAGAACTTGCAAAAGTTTAAGAAAATGCCGCAATATGATTTGCTAAATAAGAGTATTAACGATATTTTCTCGCGTACGATTTTGACCAGCTTAACTACGTTATTGGCCTCTCTGGCGTTGCTCGTGTTCGGTGGTGCAGCGCTGTACAGCTTTGCATTTGTGATTACGGCGGGTGTGATTATCGGTACATATTCTTCGATTTTTGTATCAGTGCCGGTTCTGAACTGGTTTGATTTGCGCAAGGCCGCACAAGAAGAAGAGAATGTTAATCCGTTCGGAAACGTACAATAATCTTCCGTAAGGTTATAAAAAACTCCGCAAGTGTTCGGCTTGCGGAGTTTTTTTAATAAAGCGGTTGCTTTTTGGCATATAACTTCATGCGGATGAGAATAATAATTAAGAAAATCGGATACCCCCAAATGAAGCATAGCGAATACAGCATGGTAAAGCGGAAGGTGGTCGTAAATAAACCGAACGGAAGAAAGTCGTGATTACTCCAGCGATTTACTCGGAAATACATTCGATTAATCGGTTCTCCGCACAGTCGATAACGATACATAACTACCGCGTTCCAGAAGGTGTGATAGCTCAAATTGGCATAAATCATCGCCTTTTTGATGTTTTCTTGCGGTAACTCGTAAGTGCCGTCGTACCAACTGCAAGGATCGTACAATTTGTCTTGTAAAATGTCATCGCGTCCGGCAATATCCATCTTGATTGAGCTGCTAAAAATCCGAATAAGCGAAACGCAAAAACTAATAGCAAACAAAAATGTTGCTACCGTGAGTACGGAATACATAAGCACATCTGGTAAATTTGCCAACATAAAGTGCAAATCATTTAACCATTTATCAAAACCGGAAATCATAATTATATATTTTAGTTAATAATAATGTAAATACTTCTTTTTATTAGAGAAGTTTAATAAAAAACAAATATAGTGTCAAATAAAAAATTTATCAAACTACCTATCTGCGGCTTGTCATAAAATATTCTTGCCAAGGGTTTTATACATCATCTAATACCAATAAAAACAGCCACCATAAGGTGACTGTTTTTATTATTGGTGCCGGTTAGGAGATTCGAACGCCCGACCCACGCATTACGAATGCGTTGCTCTACCAACTGAGCTAAACCGGCATAGCAAGTCTATAGATAAATCACTTTATTTTATTTTGCAAGTAATATTTTTATTTTAGTAATTTTTTTCTTCTTTTATACAAAATAATATAATTATAAGACTCGGCAAACTCATAAAAGCCGACACCACAAAAAATAACTTCCATCCCAAAAATTGTGCAACTATTCCGCTGGTTGAAGAAAAAATGTCGCGTGACGCCCCCATAACTGATGATAAAAGCGCGTATTGAGTTGCTGTATATACTTTATTACATAAAGAAGATACATATGCGACCAATGCTGTTGTTGCCATACCAGATATAAAATTTTCGGCCGTTACAACCAAAATAAACAACGGCATATTATGTCCGTATATTGCTTGAACAGAAAAAAGAACCGTAGATAAACACTGTAAAATTCCAAAATATAACAATCCCTTTTTTAAACCTATTTTTGTTATTATTAAACCACCTATAATACCTCCGGAAATTGCCGCAATCATTCCATATAACTTCATTACATTTGCTATTTCTATTTTTGTAAACCCCATATCATCATAAAATGGATTTATCACCGGATTAAAATAAGCGTTGCTTAAATGATATGTAAAAATAAGCAATAAAATCCAACCCCAATGTTTATTTTTTATAAAGTCTTTAAAAGGCTCAATAACTGATGTTTTTATAAAATATTTAACCGTTCTTTTTTGCTTTTGATACTGGTAAACAACAGCTTCCGAAGTGTATAAAATAGCAAAAAAACCAAGTAAAATACCAAGTGACATAATTTTATATGCTATATTCCAATTATAAAGTGCCGCTAAATAAAGTGCACCGGCACCGGAATAAATCAATCCAAGACGATAACCTAAAACAAATATAGCCACACCATTAGCCTGCATTGAAGGATTTTTTTCAAAGCATTCCACACGGTATGCATCTAAAACTATATCTTGAGATGCAGATAAAAACGCTGTTATACAAGCTAAAACAGCCATTAAACCGGAATTATCTGCCGGATTTATACAAGACATTGCAAATATTGATAAAAATAAAAGCGTTTGTATTAAAATAGCCCAAGAACGCCGCCTTCCGAGTTTGTTTAAAAAAGGTAATTTAATATTATCAATAATCGGTGACCATAACCATTTTACCGAATAAGGTATTTTAACAAGCGAAAAACTACCTATTACAGCCAATGCTAATCCTGCTTGTTTCAACCATAAAGTCAATGTACCGAATACCAATAAAAAAGGAAATCCACTTGAAAAACCAAGAAACAATAAAACAAGCATTTGCTTATTTATATAAATTTGCTTGATTTTTTTTATATACTCAAGCATCTTTTTTTACCTCATCTGCCAGCCATAAAGGATTTTTTATGTTTTTTTCTAAAAAAGAACGGTGTTCAGAAAGCTCAGAATCTGAAATATCATAATGTCTTTCCAATATTTTTACGGTTGATTTAAATTTTATTTTTTGCGCTTTTAAAACACTGTCAGTAGCAAATAAACCGGCAGAACCATCACCAAAAATTAATTTATAATATACTTCTGCCAATAACTGAGCATCAAGTAAAGCACCGTGAAAAGTACGTGCTGAGTCATCTACTCCAAAACGTTTACATAATGCGTCTAAACTATTATGTTGTCCCGGAAATTTTTTACGCGCTATTGCAAGTGTATCTATCACTCTATCATTATTATATGGCATAAAACCACATTTTTTAAGCTCCATGTTTGTAAAATCCATATCGAATTTTGCATTATGAGCCACAAATATACCGTCATCACCAACAAAATCTATCCATTTTTGTGCAATTTCGTAAAACTTTGGTTTATCAGCAAGCTGTTCATTGGTAATTCCGTGAATGGCAATTGCTTCTTCCGGAACTTCACGCTCCGGATTTATATATTCATGAAAAGTTTTACCGCTCGGAATATGGTCTATTAATTCCAATGCTCCTATTTCTATAACTCTATCACCATGTTCGGCAGAAGTTCCTGTTGTTTCCGTATCAAAACAAATTTCTCTCATTATATTATCTCATCTATTATTTTTATAATTTGCATTTTATTCTTATTTTCAGATTCTCCGGTATTTACAATATAATCAGCACGCTTTATTTTTTCTTTTTGAGGAATTTGTACTTTTATTATTTTATAAAAATCTGACTCTGAAATATTATCCCTTTTCATAACTCTTTGTTTTTGTGTTTGCTCATCTATATCTGCAACAATAACATAATCACAATAAATATCCCAATTTTTTTCATAAAGTAAAGCGGCATCAAAAAAAATAATATCTGTTTTACGGCAAAATTTATGAATATAATATTTTATTTTTTGTTTTAAAAAAGGATGTATTATATTCTCAAGTTTTTGTAATTCCGTATGATTATTAAATACTAAATTTCTTAATGACCTTTTATCAAAAACATCGTTTTTAAAAACAATCGGAAAATTTTTTTGTATTATTTTAAGAAACTCCGTATTTTTATAAAGTCCGCGCACCCATTTATCCGGATTATATACTCCATATCCTAATTTTTTAACAATATTTGCAAGATATGTTTTTCCGCAACCGATTGAACCGGTAATTCCTATAATTTTCATTTTATATCCTAAAACAAAAGGTTATATTATTTATACACAAATTCAGGTTAAATTGTGTATAAAATTACATATATCAAAAGTATTAGCAAAATATATACATATTGTAAAAATATTAGACAGAGTTATTAACATGATGATAACTTTTTCCACAGTCTGTTAATTATGTTTATAAAAAAATTAACCTTTTTTTAATATTTTGAATTTTTGTAAAAATTATTATAGATATTTTATCAGAATTGTTAATAAAAATATATATAACTTTTTAATACACATAAATCACAAGTATAAACAATAATAACAATCTTTTTTTTAAATATTATTAGTGATTTTTTTCTGTGTAAAAAATATTGACAATCATTATTTTATTAAATATAAAAATCTCGTTGAATTTTTCAATAATCATTTTTTTATAACAATCAATAAAGGTTATCTATGCATTTAAGAGAATTAAAAGGTAAGTCTCCGACCGAGCTTTTGACGCAGGCTGAAGATATGGGAATTGAAGACGCATCTTCTATGCGAGTTCAGGATTTAATTTTTGCAATTATGAAAAAACTAGCCGAGGATGATACCGTTATCTGTGGTGATGGTGTTATAGAAGTTATGCAAGACGGTTTTGGTTTTTTACGTTCGGCACAATCTAATTTTTTAGCCAGTGCCGATGATATATATGTTTCTCCGCAACAAGTAAAAAAGTTTGCTTTGCGTACCGGAGATTCTGTTGAAGGAGAAATAAGAGCACCTAAAGAAAATGAACGCTATTTTGCTCTTACTAAAATAAATACCATAAATTTTGATGATCCGGAGAAGTCAAAACTTCGTGTTAATTTTGATAATTTAACTCCGCTTTATCCGACAGAAAAATTAAATTTTGATATTATTTGCGGTGATAAAGATTATACAACCCGTGTAATTGACTTAATTTCACCGCAAGGTAAAGGTCAGCGTGGATTGATTGTGGCACCGCCGCGTACCGGTAAAACCGTTATGTTGCAAAATATAGCTCATGCAATTGCCACTAATCACCCAGAAGTGTATTTGATGGTTCTTTTAATTGATGAACGTCCTGAAGAAGTTACAGATATGACACGTTCTGTAAAAGGTGAGGTTATTTCTTCAACATTTGATGAGCCGGCAACTCGTCATGTTCAAGTTGCGGAAATGTGTATCGAAAAAGCAAAGCGTTTGGTGGAAACTAAAAAAGATGTGGTTATTCTTTTAGATTCCATAACTCGTCTCGGTCGTGCTTATAATGCGGTTGTACCATCTTCCGGTAAAGTTTTGACAGGTGGTGTTGATGCTAACGCTTTACAGCGTCCAAAGCGTCTTTTAGGCGCAGCTCGCAATGTTGAAGAGGGTGGTTCTTTAACAATAATTGCCACAGCTTTAATTGATACCGGTTCGCGTATGGATGAAGTTATTTTTGAAGA
>DEST01000063.1 GCA_002361365.1 Alphaproteobacteria bacterium UBA3307 | reverse complement strand
TTATTTTTTTAATTAAGATATTGTCATAAATTTATAATTATAACAGATTGTATAATTAACTAAAATATTATTTAAGTATGGAAAAAGTCGGATTATTTATCGTTTTATTAGCCACTTGTGTCATATTAGGTACACTTATTGGGTCGTTTTTTGATTGGTTGAGTGAAAGAAATTCCGACCGCGAAATAAAAAAACACGATGCAGAGGTTGCGGCAAAAATGAAAAAACAGAGAAAATAACTATTCAAAAAATAAAAATCGAAAATTTATGGAATATTTTATTAACATTATGAAAAAAGCCATAAAATCAATGGTTATTTCCACTGCTTTGATTATTTTTCTGTGGAGCGCACTCTATTCTTTGACAGATTTTGCTACGATTGGGGCGTACCTTAGTTATGGTTTAGCCGTGTGTCTGATAAACACGATTATTGCTAATTTACGTGCACACCGAATCGAAAATATACTCAAGGTGTCTAGCTCATGGATAATAATGGCCGGAGCGGTTTTGGTGTTGTATCATTTCGGATTCACATCTGCTGCAATTTTCCTGTCCGCGGCGATTTTAGCCTCACCATTTTTCGGCGCTAGTCTGTATGAAAGTATTGTCGGCTTATCTCTTTTGATAACTCTGGCAAGGATTATGTAACAATTCTACATCTAAAGGGATAAAAAGAACCCCAGCAAACACTATTGCTGGGATTTTTTTTATAAAAGAATACGATTACTGTCTATAAATCAGTCAATTTAGCTCGCAGAGTTTTCAACTCACATACGGCATCGGCAATTCCGCGTAAAAATGCCTCACTCATTTTCGGTTGTACCGCGTCGTTGGCTACAACTTGCGACTGAGCAGACGCATCTACTAAAGAATCGTCCGACAAACTCTGTTCAAAAAAGTCTTTTTGAATTTCCTCATCACCAAGCAAAGCTTTAAGTCCGCGAGATTTTATCAGTTGCTGTGCACCCTCAATAGTATATCGATTACCATAAAGCAAATTTTTAATCAGCCTGATAATCTCAACATCATCAGGACGATAATAGCGCCGTCCACCACTTGTCTTCATCGGTTTTATCTGATTAAACTTTGTTTCCCAAAAACGCAAAACATGAGTAGCAACTCCAAGCTCATCAGCTACTTCAGCAATTGTTTTGAATGCAGATTTAGACTTATTGATTATCATTTACCGACCTTACTCTGTCGCCGAACCTATTTTGTGCCGTTGACAGCCTTCCTTAAAATTTGTGAAGGCTTAAACGAAATAACCGTACGCGGAGTAATTTGTGCTTCCACCCCTGTTTTAGGGTTACGTCCGATTCTGGCATTCTTTTTGCGCAAGGCAAAAGTACCAAACGAAGAAATTTTAACATCATTTCCGCCAGCCAATTCTGACTTGATTTCTTCAATAATCAAATCCAAAACATCGCCGGAATCTTTGCGCGACAAACCAATTTCTTCATAAATAGCTTCCGTAATGCTTACACGCGTAATAGTTTTCATTTCATCCTTCCTAAGTTAAAACTATAAATTAAACAACAGCCTTAACATACTACAATGATTTCAAAAACAAAACAGCTTTAAGTAAAAAATTCACAACTTTTTAATTTAAGAAACTACTATATTTAAATTCATTATTTCAGCAAATATTTTCGGTTAAATCGGGTATTTTTTCCCAAACGCGAAATAATTTCGTAGCTGATAGTTCCGGCATCACGCGCAATATCGTCAAGAGTATATTCATCAAATATCAGCGCTCCAAAATCCCCTACTTTCAAATCCGACACACCAGTTACGTCGCAAATAATGTTATCCATAGACACGCGGCCGATAATCCGCGCCTCGCACATTTTATCTTTCTTTTTAAAAAACACCTTACCGACATTAGAAAGCGAGCGCGGCATACCGTCACCGTAACCGATTGAAACAATCGCAATTTTTTGATTCTGCGCTGCCCGATAAGTTGCCGAATATCCGACAAACTCTCCCTTCGGTAAATCGGCTATTTGCAACACCGGAGCTTCCACCGTAATCACATTCTTCATCTGATTAAGCCGATACGGTGCCGTATTGATACCGTACATCGCAGCCCCCAGACGCACCATATCGCAGCAAAAATCTTCGCCTAAAAACGCGCCGTCAGAAGCCGATAACGTAGCAGGCAAATCCGGAAAATACTTAGCGCGAATCGCTTTAAAGTTCTCTAACTGATGAGCATTCATAAAGTGGTCTTTTTCATCGGCGCAAGCCAAATGACTGAGTACCATCCCGAACTCTTGCAAATCTGATTTACTTAATTTTTTCAGCTCGGACGGACGGAAGCCTAAACGATTCAATCCGGTTTCCACCTGAATTACCGGTTTTATCCCTTCAATTACATTCTTCTTCCAAAAAGCAAACATTGCCGGCGAACCGATAACCGGAATCAGATGATATTCCGCAAACAACTCTTTACTGTCGGCACCTATGCCCTGCAACACATAAATATTGGCATCCGGTACTGCTTCGGCTATTCTGGCGCCTTCCAGAGCGTGTGCCACCCAAAAGTTGCGGCAATCGGCGTTTTCATAAAGCACCTTTGCCACTTCAAAAGCCCCTAAACCATACGCATCATCTTTAACAACCGCCGACGGGGTTGCCGGTGCAATTATATCACACAGGGTTTTATAGTTTTTAATCAGGTTATTCAAATCTATTTTTAAGCTCGGCTGTGTAAAAATTTGCGATTCGCCTCTTGTAAAAAAGTTCATAGTTGTTATTATCTCCATCAGAAAGGTTAAATATGTACATTGATTCGCACATTCACTTACAGGACTATAAAACGCATAATGTTAAAAATGTGGTAACAAATGCCATAAAAAATAAGGTTATGCACTTTATCAATCCGTCGGCACATCCTTCCGACTGGAATACTGTTGCCGCTCTGGCTGTACAATATCCGGAAATAACTCCGGCATTTGGCGTACATCCGTGGTATATTACCGAAACATCGTCTAATCAGTTCCATCAACTTGAAGAAATGTTAAAACTCTATCCTAATGCTTGGGTGGGAGAATGCGGCATTGATAAGCTGAAGAATCCGAATCCGGAAACACAAACGGAGATTCTTAAAAAACATATAGAATTAGCAAATAAATATCATCGACCGCTGATTATCCATGCGGTAAAAGCCGATAGCGAAATGAGTTCTCTTTTTCCGATTTTACCGCAGCTTACTATTTTTCATTCGTTTGCCGGCTCTGCCGAATGGGGTAAAGCAATTCAAAAACACGGCTTTTATCTCGGTATCAATTTTTCGATATTACGCAAGAAAAATGCAGCGGAAATTCTACAAACGCTTAATTTGCGGCAAATATTACTTGAAACGGACGGACCGTATCAAAATATTGAGAGGGATATAGAAACCTTGCCCGAGAATCTACCGCAATTGGCGCAAAAAATTGCCGATTTTATACATATACCTTATGCGGAACTTGCAACAATAATCGAAAAGAATCAAAGGGAATTTTTAGGAGAAAAATAATGCAAAGTGCACCGAAATCTCTACGTTTACAAATTGCTTTGGCCGGACGCGTAAATGCCGGAAAATCCAGTTTTTTGAATCTGCTGACAGGTCAACAGACCGCCATTGTTTCAGCTGTTGCCGGCACCACAACCGATGTTGTGGAAAAGGCGCAGGAATTGCCGCCGCTTGGGCCGATTTTGTGGCTTGATACCGCCGGTTTTGCCGATGACAGCGCACTCGGCAGTAAACGTTTGAAAAAAACTATAACGGTTTTTGAGCGCGCCGATATTGTTTTGCTTATCTGTCAAGGAGATAAAATCGAAGCGCCTGAACAACAGATTATTAAACTTGCGGCAGAGCGCAAAATTCCGCTGATAAAAATTTTCAATCAGGCCGATAAATATGATATAACCGCCACCGACGGAATCTGTGTAAATTCCACTGACTTGTCGTCACGCGACCGTGTTCTGAACGAACTCAAAACAGAATTGATTAAAGTGTGTCCGGAAGATTATCTTAATACTCAACCGCTCGTCGGAGATTTAGCGCCTGAGCATTCTACGGTTGTTATGCTGATTCCCCTTGACTACGAAGCGCCGAAAGGTCGGCTGATTATGCCTCAGGTACAAGCTATCCGCGATTGTCTTGACCATAATCAAAATATTATCGCCGTCAAAGAAGATGATTATACCGCGGTTTTGCAAAACTTAAAAATATCGCCGGCGCTGGTAATCTGCGATTCTCAGATTGTCGATAAAATGGTCGAATTGACGCCTTCAAATGTTAAATGTACCACGTTTTCGATTCTGATGGCACGCTTTAAGGGAGATTTACATAAAATGGTGCGTGGTGCTGCGATGATTGATAAATTAAATGACGATGATAAAGTTCTGATTGCCGAATCCTGTACGCATCACGCGGCAGAAGATGATATCGGACGTGTAAAAATCCCGAATTGGCTCAAAAAGAAAACCGGTAAAAGTCTGCAAATAGACCACGTCAGCGGTTGTGATTTTCCACAAAATTTAGGCGAATATAAATTAGTTATTCAGTGCGGCGGATGTACCATCAACCGACGAGAGATTCTTTCGCGCATTTATCGCTGTGAACAAGCTGGTGTTGCCATAACCAACTACGGTGTTTGTATATCTGAACTCAAAGGTGTATTAAAGCGCGTACTTGAACCTTTCGGAGATGTTTATGAGGACTATTTAAGAGTAAAAAATTAACAAAATAATATCGTCAAAATCCTTTACCCGAACTTTGACGATATTATCTTATTTGCGCCGCATATTTTTGGGAAATCCGCAAGGTTTTCCTATTTTACGCGGAGCATAGGGTTTTTGCTTTAGTTTTTGCTCTTGTTTTAGCTTAATTTCTATTGCAGTAACCTGTTGTCTAAGCGTTTCTGCGTCGAGCCGTTCCGCCGGAATATCAAACTTCCGAATGGTTGTTTCGAGCTTTTGCAAATCATCATCCGCTGTTTCAGCCAAAACTTTAGCTGCATAGGAATTATCTCTGAATGCGATAATAACCAGCAGATGAGCAATTTTGTTGATGTCTGCCATAATTGTTTCATTTGTAGCGTTGTCCTTCATAAACAACCGGCTGTCCTTTTATTTTTGTCGGTAATCCTTCAACAAAACGATAAAGATGCACGGTTGAAATATGCCTATCCAATACACTGTCGTAAACATCACTGAAATACGGAGAGGCAAAAGACAGTTCAAATGCATCAACCATATGCCAATCTATTTCCGGCGGCATCTGCTGTAAAACCTCATCTACACTTGGCATCAGAAAACCGTAAAACGCACCGGTATTGTGATAACAGGTAAATTCTCCTACCTTTTGATACTTAGGTACATCAAATATTTTTCCTTTAAACATCACAATTTTTGAAACATCAAAATCATACAGATAACTGCGATTTTTAATGTCACACGGTTTGCAAAAACAGAGCCTGTCTGAAGCTAAAAACGCCCCATATTTCTTGCAACAGTCCTCGACTTCGCTATGCCCCAATCGAACAAGCGGCTTAATTTTCTTAGCACGTACCAAGAGTTCACTAAACGGCAATTGTTCTGATTTGAGCAAGCGCTTTTCCAGAGCAATATATTGCTCTTTTTCCATTTCTGAAATTGCGCAAGACTTTAGCTTATAAGTAAAGTCCGCCAGTTTTTTTTGTATATCCATATCTTAAAAATTTAAAATCCGAGTCGATTATAAGCTATCAATTCATTTTGTCAATATATTTTTAATTACTTGGCAATACTTAAACAAAGATTTTGTGTATTTTAAAAAGTACGCTGCCAATAATTAAAAAATAATATTCAGAAGGTTATTGAACTTATAAACCATAACTCGCCAACAATCATCATAACTGCTGACGAGTTTTCGTACTATACAAATACCAATTAAGCGGCATTAAATTTTGTTTTCGGCTGTTTGCAACGCGGACATTTCCAATCATCAGGCAAATCTTCAAATTGGATTCCGTCATGCTCTGCCGGATCATAAACGTATCCGCAAACTGAGCAAACATATTTTCCGCTTTTGGTTTTAAATGTTATATCTCCGACAGGTAATGTCTTCGGCGGGTTATTCAAGTCAACAACACGTTTTGCCTCTAAATTTTCGTACCCCAAAGGAGTATGCGTTCCCATATAAACCGTCGGATGATTTTTCACAAATTCGCGCACACGGTTTAAGGTTTCGCGCGCTGCCGGCAAATCTTCGTACACAACCGAGAGCTTATTTTCATAACTTATTTTTAATGCTTGCTAAGCGTTTTCCGAGTTCATAAGCTTTTTGCAAATCTTTCGGAAATTGCTCATCGCGGACTTTTGCTTTGTGTTCGGCATCAAACAAATCGCAATCATATTTTGAGTAATCCGTATATTGAAACGTATCAAAAGCGTACAGCGTTTCCGAATAGCCGAAAACCGCGCGCAAACTCATCTCATTATCACCTAAAACCATATCGTAATGATGCTGTTTGAATTGTTCTTCGTTTGCATTCATCGTAAAAATAAGAGCAGTGGGTAAAGTATGGTTCAAAACACGTTTTAATCCGCCGTTTTCTCTATCAATCATATATGTATGCGCCGGAAACATAAAGCGCTCTAAAAAGCTCCGCATCATTCCGCTCGGATAGCTGTGATAAACAGGAGAACCGATAATCACCGCATCGGCATGCAAACATTTTTCCAAAACCGGCGTGAGCGCATCTTTATAAAAGCACAGTCCGTTTTGCGTAACACCTTTGCGCTTGCAAATCAAACAACTGATACACCCCTTATAGCTAAGGTCATACAGATTAACGGTTTCAACTTCGGCTCCGGTTTCTTCAGCACCGCGCGCCGCTTCTTTAAGCATTTTTGCCGTATTGAAATTTTTGCGCGGACTGCCGTTAATAATCATTACTTTAGTCATACTTCCCCTCCCTACCATAACTATGTATTAATATGTAAAATTTTTAAATTATTATTTCAATTTTTCAACATAATCTATTTGACAAATTCAACAAAATACATTATTATGGTTTTAAGGGAGTAAGAGTATGACCGAATTAATCACGGAAAATATTACTGGTAAGCTCAAGCAAATAAAAAGACGTGTGTCGGCAAAACATACATCTTCTTACGTTACGCCGCCCGAATTTCAAAAATTTTTATCAAAAAATAAAGAGCTGGCTCAGCCTCAGAATACTGCGGATACAGATTTGAAGCAAACTTTGGAAATCATACGGCAAAATTTTAAAAAGTTTAATACCAGTGCTGCCAATTGTTCAAGTTCTCCGCTTGTCAGAAAAGAAGGTGCTACAGCTGTAATGGGAAGGTTGAGTAAATATTTAGATATTACGCTCAAGGATTTTACTAATAACGTTAAGCGTTTTATGCCAAACACCAAAAATACCGATTATAAACTTAATATTTCCGTCGGCGGGCGTGATAACACTGATGTGCGGATTGAATTTACAAATCCTCAGGGAAAACGTATCGGTCCGTTTTTAAACACCCATATCACAATTTCTCCGCTTAACCAGCACGACGTTTTAAGTGTAAATATCGGATATATTGACAAGCATAAACAGCCGATAATTATTCATTCTTTCGGTTATGACATGTTTAATGATGTTTCGCATATGGTAGAACAACGTGGCGATAAAACATATCTAAAAACTGATAAAGAGCTTCAGCATGATAAATACAGTGATATATTACAAAAAGAAACAAAGATGCGATTAAGACACAAAAATGATATGTTTGAGCTATAAAGAAAAGGGCTTTGTTAAACTATAACCTAAAATTAGTACAATTCAGCCAAGCCCTTACTTTTTTACCGTTTATAACCAGCTAAATCAATCAGCAATAGTAATGTTGCGTTTTCCTTTCAGAGATTCTCTAATAAATTCAAGCTGTTCCATAACCATAGGATTATCAGCAAACTTATCAAACGCCGCGTTGACACGCTCGACAAACGTACCATCTTTGCCGCGGAAAATATACATAAACGCGCGAGTGCAGGATTTGATGGTTTTCTCATCAATTCCGCTACGGCTCATACCGATAACATTAAGTCCGCGTAAAGATGCCGGCATACCATTAACAATACCGAACGGAATAACATCACGAGATACTCCTGAAACACCGCCGACCATCGCTTTTCTGCCAATATGTACAAACTGATGCACGGCACAGTTACCGCCTAAAATCACCCCATCACCCAAATGAACGTGTCCGCCAATAACGGCATTATTAGTCATAATCACATTATTACCGACCACACAATCGTGCGCTATATGCGAGTTAATCATAAACATTCCGCCATCGCCGACAACGGTTGTAAAATGTTCTTTCGGTGTACCGGAATGCATAGTTACATTTTCTCTGATGATATTATTTTTGCCGATAATCAATTTAGCTTCAGGTTGAAATTCATTACCGTGGTCTTGCGGACCGCATCCCAAGCGTGCCCCCGGAAAAACAATCGTTCCCTCACCGATTGAGGTGTTACCGAAAATTGTAACTTGTCCTAAAAGTTTTACATTCTCACCTATTTTTGCTTGTGAGCTAACCCAACACATTGGGCCGATTTCTGCAGTTGCGGCGATTTGTGCGCCATCTTCGATAATTGCAGTTGCGTGAATTTTAGCCATAATCATATCCTTTCTGTTTATGTTTTGTGTTATAAACAGCATAAAAAACTTGCACCGATTATGCAACACACAAAAAGTTACGTTTTATTTCTTTTGCAACACACAAACAAAAAAGCCGTCGGTACCGGTGGTAAGCGGGGAACATTTGAGCCAGCGTGTTTCATTAAACGGATACGGCTGTTCCAACTTACGCTCCCACAATTTTTGTATATTGACTGTTTCAAAATCAGGGTGATTTTCCAAAAATTTTCCTATTCTATCTTCGTTTTCTTCTGACAAAACTGAGCAAGTCATATACACAATCCGCCCTCGCTCCGTCAGATGTTCGGCAGCAATATCCAAAATTTCTTCCTGTGCTTTTTCTATTGCTGTAAGTTGCTTTGGCGTCAGACGATATTTTGCGTCCGGAGAACGCCGCCAAGTTCCGCTGCCCGAACACGGCGCATCTACAATAAAACGATCAAATTTATCAGTCGGTTTTAGTGTTGTAACAACTTGAATATTTTTAATTCCCAATCTTTCGGCACGGTTTTGTAATCCGTCCATACGTTTTACGTTTTTATCATGCGCGAAAATTGTGCCTTTATTATTCAGCAATGCACCGAGCATCATACTCTTTCCCCCGCCGCCGCAACAATAATCGATAATCTTTAAATCGGCACGCACATCACATAAAATTGCGCCAAGCTGCGATGCTTCATCTTGCACCTCAATTTCTCCGTTTTGATAAGCGATACAATTTTGCAAATTTATACGATCTTCTGCTCGTAATCCATAGGGAGAATACGGAGTAAAAGAAAAAAACAACCCTTCTTTCCGTAACTTATTTTTAGCATCTTCCCGTGAGATGAAATTTGCGCGAATATCAGCCGACGCGGTGGTATTCAATACATCTGCCAATGCCGGATTGTTTATTTTTTCATACAGCCATTTAGGGCATTCTTTTTCGATATATTCGGGATAGATGTCATCATTAAGGTGCGCTAATTTTTCTTCTTCGAGCTTATCGAGTTGTTTCAACCCGTATTGTGAACCATCGGCAACAATGTCAAAATCCTCATCTTTGAGATATGTCAGCAACAACATACGTGGTTCGCAACAACCACAATCAAATTCCAACCGACTGCGATGACGGATAATGTCCCACACTGTATTGGTTATAAACTTGCGGTCTTTTGAACCGATATACTTACGCGCCCGCATGTATTCTTTAATTATATTATCGGCAGGATATTGGTCTTGCATAACCTTTTCCAAAATCTCCAAAACTGCCTGATATTTTGCACTGATTTGCATATTTTCCTCTCTTTTGCAAGAAACTATACACAATATCAGTGTAAAACACAACATTTTTTTGGCCGCAAACATTTAAACGTTTTAAAAAAGTCTAAAGCCTGCCCAAAATGACAAGCTTTACATTAAATACTGAGAAAAATTTCAGAAAGTATATTTCATTTCCAGTATACCGGTATTGTTTTATTGTAAATTTTGATAATTTGGATTAAATATTTCGATATAAGACGGCGGATTTTCTGCCACTGTCCGAGATACATCTTCGGTTTCACCGGCTGCCTGAAAAACAGCAGAAGCAAATTCTTTTTTTGCCATATAAGTTAAAAATAACGGCCGTTCAAGTTTGAGTTTACCCATAACTTCTTCCAAAGCTTCAAAAGTATCATAAATTGTTCCGGCATACATCAAACAATCTTCCAAACGGACATATTCGTCTTCTTTAATTTTTTTCATTTTAAAACCTCATCAAAATAATTGGGACAATGCCAAAATAATTATTGATTGATGAAACACAAGCCTACCTTATAAGACATCTTGAAAATTTATCATACTACATCAGCCTGTATTTCTTGCTTTGTTTATGTCTGAAATTTATTTTTTCAGTTGGAAAAACATATTTTTGCCGGTCCCAACCATCAACTAATTCACTGATAATTTTGGTATTTAAAGTTATTTCATCGGAAAGCCGCGGACGCATCAAATCGCCTAAAAGCACATTCATTATGTTCTGTTGTTGCATAGTATTCTCCTTTTCGGTTTTCAATATATGTCACTTAAAGTGTAAATAAAGAGAGCTTAGAACTAAAGTCTATATTTATAACTAAAAATAATACTTGACGCCAGATATTTATGATTTGTTGTTTTAATCTTTTTTATAAAATATACTAAAAAACTATTGATTTTTATGCTTATTCAGTTATGATGAGCAGACAATTTTAATGAACTTTTATAAAGGATTTTTTCGATGCTGACGCCTAAAAATAACGCTGCGTTTATGAGATTGGCGGTTTTGACCGCGGTTGCCAAGAGTTTTATGGAAAATAATTTTGCCGACATTAATAATGTGCCGAACCTGATTTTGCCGGACGACACTCCGGCCAAACGCGGCTCGCTAGGCCGCGACCGTCTGGTGGTTAAAATGCAATGTGCCGCCGCAATGGGATATACTCCGGCTTTTTTACCGTCTGATACCAAATTATCCGAACTAGTGGGCGAAACACTTGCCCGCATCGCACCGCAAAAAGCCACCGTTTCGGTTATTCGCGAGGCCTGCAACGGTTGCAAATCAAAATGCTATATTGTCAGCGACCAGTGCCAAGGCTGTTACGCTCGTCCGTGCGAAGTGAACTGCCCCAAAAAAGCCATTACGGTAGAAAATCAAGCACATATCAATCAAGATTTGTGCATAAAATGCGGTATTTGTTATTCCAACTGCCCGTACAGTGCTATTCATAAAGCTGTTGTTCCGTGTGAAGATGCTTGTCCGGTGGGTGCTCTCGGTAAAGAAAATGACGGCAGAGAATTTATCGATCAAGACAAATGTATTTCTTGCGGCAAATGCTTGCTCTCCTGCCCGTTCGGTGCAATCGCGCATAATTCGCAGATTATCGACGTTTTAAACGCCGTTAAAAACCCGAACAAAAAGACGGTTGCTATGTTGGCTCCGGCGGTTATCGGTCAATTCGGCAACGATTTGGGCAAAGTTATTGCCGCTTTCAAAAAGCTCGGTTTTGATGAGGTGGTGGAAGTGGCGCAAGGTGCCGATGTTACCACCCGCAACGAGGCGGCAGAATTTATCGAGCGTATGGAAGAAGGCGCCAAGTTTATGACGACTTCGTGCTGTCCGGCGTGGATAGCCGCCACCGAAAAGCATATTCCGGAAATAAAACCGTTTGTATCAAACACCGGCAGCCCGATGTATTACATCGCCGAAATCGTTAAGAAGGCTCATCCGGAATATCATACCGTATTTGTCGGTCCGTGCTTGGCTAAACGCTTAGAGGCCGAAAAAAATCCGAATGTCGATAATGTTCTGGTGTTTGAGGAAGCAACCGCTCTCTTGGATGCCGCCGGTATTAAAGTTGCGGAAATGGAAGCTGATAAGTTTGCTGTTGAATCTTCGGCTCAGGGACGCCGCTATCCGCTTTCCGGCGGGGTTGCCGGTGCTGTTGAGTTTGTGGTCGGCGATAAGGCGCTGTATAAGCCGGAAGCCATCAACGGTCTTAATCCGGAAGCAATTAAAAAACTCAAGCGTTATGTGACCAATCCTCCTGCCGATTGTAATATGATAGAGGTTATGTGTTGTGAAGGCGGTTGCATTGCCGGTCCGGGAACTACCTGTATGGCAAAAAAAGCGGCGGTTATGGTCGAGAATTACGTCAAAACAAGTACTGATATCGAGAAATAATTATGGAAAAAATATCTTCGGAAAAATTAGCGGAAATATTTGGGGTTAAAAATAAAGTTGTGTCGGTGGAAATCGATAAAATATCCACTGACAGCCGTAAGATTGATTCTCACACCCTGTTTATTGCTCTCAAGGGAGAACGTTTCGATGCTCATGATTTTGTAAAAGATGTTATAACAGCCGGCTGTCCGCTTGTTGTGGTGGAACGCTTGATTGCCGATATTTCACCGGAAAAACAGCTTATTGTTGATGATACACTCAAGGCTTACGGCAAAATTGGCGCCTATAACCGCAGTTTGTTTAAGGGTACAGTCATCGGCTTAACCGGAAGTGCCGGCAAAACCACCACCAAGGAAGAAATCGCCTTTTTACTCTCCAAATTCGGCAAAACTTACGCCACAAGCGGTAATCACAACAACTTCGTCGGAGTACCGCAAAGCCTATGTGAAATTGATATGAGCGCCGAATATGCCGTGATTGAAATGGGTATGAGCGCCAAAGGCGAAATCTCATATCTGACCAATCTGGTAAAACCGGATATTGCACTGATTACCAACGTTTATCCGATGCATATTGAGTTTTTTGACAGTTTTGAAGGTATTGCCTACGCCAAAGCCGAAATTTTTGAGGGTTTGCAAGAAGGCGGTGCGGCTATTATCAATGCCGATACCAATTTTGCCGATATATTGGAAAAACAGGCACGTTTAAGAACCGATAAAGTTATCAAATTCGGCAAAAACGCACGCCCTACCGATAATTTTACCACCCAAGAAAGCGGCGAACAATATCTGTATAACGCGTGGTGCGCTTTAAGCGTGATACAGGCGCTCGGTTTAGATGTGGAAAAAGCAGCATCATACATTAAAGACTTCGGTGCATTGGACGGACGCGGCAAGCAACACAAGCTGAAACTGGCAAACGGCGGAGGTTACACCTTGATTGACGACAGCTATTCAGGCCAGCCGGAAGCAATGATTATGGCTATTAAAAGCCTTGATAAAATGCCGGCAACCGGTCGTAAAATTGTAGCTCTCGGTAAAATGGCCGAACTTGGCGACACATCGCAGGCGCGCCATAAGGAAATTGGCAAAGTTCTGGCAGATTCTTCCATTGATATTGTTATCGGCGTTTGTCCGGAAATGCGTGATATGTTGGCTGAATTACCTGCCGAAAAAACGCAATTTTATTTTGAAAATAAAGACGGTGTAGCCGACTTTTTGCTGAATAACCTCTTGCAAAACGGCGATATTATCCTTATAAAAGGAGCCAGATATTCTTCTAAAATGTATCAGGTAACCGAAGAACTTATTAAACAGGGAGAGAAGTAATGAAATGTCCGTTTTGCGGCTGTGATGAAACTCAAGTGAAAGATTCGCGCAACACCGACGATAATACCGCCATTCGCCGCCGCCGTGAGTGTCCGGAATGCGGTTCGCGTTTCACCACCTTTGAAAGGGTTTCTCTGCGCGAATTGATTGTGATAAAGAAAAACGGCGAAAAAACTTTGTTTGACCGCGATAAACTGGCAAAGTCCATTCTGCTGGCCGTGCGCAAACGCCCGATTTCATCCGAGCGGGTTGATAAAATCGTTACTTCGCTGCAACGCCAGTTTGAAAATTCCGGCGAAAGCGAAATTACCACCACCCAAATCGGCGAAAGCGTTATGAATGCATTGGCGCACTTGGATAAAATTGCCTATATTCGCTTTGCCTCTGTTTACAAAGACTTTAAAGATGTCAACGAATTTGTGGCAACAATAGAAAAATTAGGCGACGATAATGAGGAGGAAGAATAATATGTCTAAGTTTGTATCAACAAAAATCAAAATGAAATCAGGAGCTCGTTTAGCTGCTGTTCAAGCCAATTATATGATTGCGCTCGGCCAACTTCCAGTTGACGAGGTTATTGAGGACTTTGTGCAAGGCAAGGTCGGTCGTTTTGCAATTGAAGATAATGACGACAACACCGAAAATATGGTGGAACTCGGACCGATTGATACCGAATATTTCGAGAAACTGGTGCGCGGCATACAATCGCATAAAGAAGATTTGGAAAAATCTCTCAACCACTATTTGCACGGCGAATGGAGTTATGAGCGCATGAATGGCACCATGCAGGCATTGTTACTGAGTGCGGTTTATGAATTGAGCAACACCACCGATGTTGATACCAAAATTCTGATTCAGGAATATGTTGACTTGGCCTATGCGTTTTTCAGCAAAAATGAGCCTAAGATGGTCAATGCCCTCCTCGACCAAATTGCCCATGCAATAAGAGAATAAGGAGGCAAAATGGCTGTATTAAAACTTTATGAATATCCGGACGAAGTGTTACGTCAAAAATGCACACGCGTTACCAAAGTTGACGACGAGTTGCGCAAATTTTTGGACGATATGTTAGAAACGATGTACGTTGATAAAGGTTGCGGATTGGCCGCACCTCAGGTTGGTGTTACCAAACGCATTATCGTACTTGATTCTAACCCGAGCGACGAAGATTTGTCGGCACGGCGACCGATGTATTTGATAAATCCGGAAATTATCTGGCGCTCGGAAGAAACCGTAATTTTCAATGAAGGCTGTCTTTCCCTGCCCGACCAACGTGCAGAAGTTGAACGCTTTGAGCGTGTCCGCGTACGCTATACTGACTATAATGGTAGAGAGCAAGAAATTTTGGCCGACGAATTGTTGGCGATTATTCTGCAGCACGAAATTGATCATCTGGACGGTATTTTATATATTGACCATCTGAGCCGCCTCAAGCGCTCCCGCCTGCTAAAAAGGCTGGAAAAATTCCGCGAAGAACACAAATAAACACGCAGCATTAGCTTAGTAATTTAACTAGTTGAATTTTATCTCTTTTTCTAAACTAAAAGCGAAAATAAATAAACGGATTATACGTAGACGCGGCGATAAATGATGTTGATAATATCAACAAAACTATCAACCAAACATTTACCAATGTGCGGAAAACTTTATACCGATGAGGAATTTGCAAAATCTTCCCGAAAATCGGCATAGCGCACCAAAACGCCGCACTAAACGCTATTTTTTCAATATTATCAATATAATATGCTAAACTGTAAATAACGTGATGTTCTTTAATCAATCCGAACATATTTTTTATGTATTGCCAAGCATACGACATCGTATCGGCTCTAAACATCACCCACCCGATAACAAATGCCAAAATACAATAGATATGCTGCACAAAGCCGATTAACAAGCCTTCTCTTTTATGCCAACCGGTCGCTTTTTCAAAGATTATAAACATTCCGTGCCACAAACCCCAGAAAATGAAGCTCCAAGCTGCTCCGTGCCAAAAACCCGTAGCCAGAAACACAATAAATAAATTCATATAATTACGCCATTTTGCCACCCGATTGCCGCCGAGCGGAATATACAAATATTCCTTAAACCAAGTCGAAAGAGAAATATGCCAGCGCCGCCAAAATTCGGTAATCGAACGCGAAATATAAGGATAATTAAAGTTCTCCAAAAACTTAAAGCCGAAAATCGAACCCAGTCCGATAGCCATATCCGAATAGCCGCTAAAATCATAAAACAGCTGAAAACTGTATGCCACCGCGCCCAACCACGCAGTCAGAGCATCAAATTGTTCTACCGGCTGCGAAAATATTTTATCGGCCACCGCTCCCAAAGTATTGGCAATCAGCATCTTTTTAGAAAGTCCGATAATAAAGCGCTTAATACCGTAAGACACTTTTTCAAATGTAACGTCGCGTTTTTCGATTTGCTCGTCCACATCGTGATATTTAACAATCGGACCGGCAATCAACTGCGGAAACAGGCAAATATACAATGCCAATTTATATATGTCGCGCTGCGCCTTAACTTCGCCCCGATACACATCGGCCACATAACTGAGCGCCTGAAATGTATAAAATGAGATACCAATCGGCATAATTACTTTGATAAAATGAATATCGGCGTGCAGTAAAGTATTCAGATTTTCCGCTACAAAATTAAAGTATTTAAAATAGAACAATACCCCTAAGTCTGCCAAAATCGTCAATGTCAATAAAATTGCCCGATGTGTTTTGTTATGACTGCGGCTGATATAATTTGCACCGATATAATTCACCAAAATCGTCAGAATCATAATTGCCAAATAGCTCGGCTCACCCCATGCATAAAAAATAATACTAGCAATCAGCAGAATATAATTTTGCAACTCTTTGCGTGCCAACAAATATACCGTACATACAAGCGGCAGAAACATATAAATAAATGTCATAGAAGAAAACAGCATCGGCTTAGTCCTTGGTTAAATTTACTAATTGAGATAAATTTCCTACCGTAATACATAAAATAAGGATATCCGGTTTATAATCCAAAATATCTTTTTTATAACGTTTCAACAAGTTAAACACTTTTTCTTTTCTAACCTTTTTTACATTATTTAAACGATAATATTTTAACTCTGAAAAGCTGTATGGTAAAAATTGTAAGAAGTCCTCATTCATACTTGTACCTGTCAAAAATAAACGCGGTGCATCTGCTTGCTGCGGATTTTTGAAATATTTTTCTTTTCTTGAATCATTATCCGTAATTATCGGTTTTATTTCATTTTTATGATTATAATAAATATAATCGTCCTTCAATATTTTTTTATATGCATGGTCTTTATTAATCCGCAATATTCCTGTTGTTTGACCGATATCATAACGTCTATCCCAATCTTCTCTGATTAGTTTAGACGTTGTTTTTTTGTATTCATCTAATTTACTTATATGAATAAGCGGATAATCTTTCTTGATAAGTTCCATAAGAGCTAAGTATCCGTTATACGCGCCCCAATCCGACCAATGATGCGTTTGCTTAAAAAAGACAAAATCTTTTTGACTTGCCTGACGCAATTCTTCATAAGGATAAACTGTTGGAACCTTAAAATAGCTTATCAGATTATTTACATAATCATTTATTTTGTTATTAACTATAATTTTTTGGTAATCTTTCGGTAAAAATTCACAGTATATACTCTCCTTGCTTGGCACAATCAGCATATACATTTTTATGTTATTTTCTCGGCAAAATTCATTCAGCTTATTAACTTGATTTGCTATCTCTAATATTTCTTCATTACTTATTTCTTTTTGCTGAAATTCTCCTTTATGGAACATCCAATTATTGCTTTTTATCCATAGAGCGCGTCCATTTTCATATATATTATTTATTTTT
>DEST01000002.1 GCA_002361365.1 Alphaproteobacteria bacterium UBA3307 | reverse complement strand
CTTGTCGTTTTATCGGCGAAAATCGCAAACACGGTACAATTTTAATCTAAATTTATAAATCTCGAAGAATAATTTGATTCTTCGAGATTTTTTGTTTGTTGTAGCAATATATTGCAGATAAATAAGGGGAATATCTTAATTTATAATATTGACTTTTGCAGCTCAAACTATATATTCAATAAATATTTTTAACTATTGTCATATTTTTAATTTCTAAATTTTACTATTATGAGCACAAAAGGTAATTTTTCAGAGCAGGGTAATGTACTCAAGGTCGGAATGTTCAACCTGTTTGATGGCACTAATGTCGAAAAGCTCGACAACAAAACTCGCTTTCAGGTACGCTCAATTGTGGCAATGATTGATGAAAACCGCAATTATGCGCTAGGTATGTGTCCGGTCAAAAAAATGCTACCGTTTGCTTTTTCTTGTTTGCCGTTTGAGAGTGAAGAAATTCATTCCGGACGTGAGGCTACAAATCTTCTATTGGAAGCGGCCGCAAAATACGGAATAGAACTTCCCGCCGCCGAATTCTGTGTCAATTATGAACAGCATGGTGTCAGTAAGGGTGAGGCGTTTTTGCCGTCGTATCAAGAAGCGCAGCAAATGCATAAAAGCAATTTGTTTGTAGCGTGGCGCGCTATTGGACTGGATAGAGGAGATTGCACATTTGTAACTTCGTCTGTAGGATACAACTTTAATGTTTGGCTGCAGAGTTACAGCCAGACAGTGGTTAGCGGATGGTGCAATCAATATCGCACATTCGGAGTTATTCCGGTGGTGGAAATTAAGCTCTGATGATTTGTTGGGGGATGTCTTTAACCGGCGTCCCCTAAAATTATGAACTTTGGTTTTAAGCCGATTGAAAATAAGAAAGGCGCTAATATATTTTGGTTGTTCTTGATATAACGATGATGCTTTTTGAGCAATCAAATTCTAAGTCGTAGTATCAGAATCGGCACAATAAGCATCATAACAGATTAAATAATAATCATCAGATTATTTTACCGGATATGCTGTGTGTCAGGTCTTTTTATGGGTAGGATAGAGTGCCTGCGGATTATTTTTCCGTCATTTGATATCCTCATAAAAAGACACCGGAAGAGGGTTTATGATTTAAACTCTCTTCTTTTTTTTGTATAACAATATAAAAAATATTTTCTTTTACTTAAATTGCTTTATGATAAACATAGGTATCAATTTATGGAGAAAAAAATGCGTCGGTTTATGATATGTGTAACAATGGTGTTGGCAATTATACTGTCGGCATCAAACGGATATACCACAGAGCCGGAAAGTACGGCAGATAACGAAATCTTAAACATTGAAGAAACACAGCCTGACGAGTCTGCGGCAGAAGAAAAAACATCTGCAACAACACCGGAAACGCAAACAGAACACCCAATCACCAATACGCAAGAAAATGCGGCAGATACAGAAGCTTCTGAGGCGGAAAATACGGAGGAAGAAGAACTGATTTTAGATGTTTTTCCACCGGAATTTATGGCTTCTTTGCGAATTTGTCGTCCGGACACTGAAACAAACGGACGCCGTGTGTTTACAATTAAAGGTATGCGTAATGATAAATGCTATTTAACGTATGGCAATTATATCTTGAATGTACCGACTAATGTGTTGAATAATATTCATAGCTTTGATGATTTGCATCGGATCTTGAAAAATAAGGATATGGCTCGTTATAAATATTTGCCGGAATATACTTATGAAGGCTTGATTTATGCATTAGATGCTTGCGCGCATAAAGAAAAATATTTTGGTGTAGAAATTGAACAAAGGCGTGTTGATGCGATTATAACTCGTGGATTGAGTGCGGAATACAGGGGAGAGTTTTGTGAAATATATTTGCAAAATGAACTTGAACTTGAAGATGATTTGCGTGATTATGGCGTAACTTGTCGTCTGAAACAGGAAGTAATTGACGAATTGGAGCCGTATTTTGCTGATATAATTGAACAATATCCGGATATAGAAACTACAAAATTGCATACTGTTAAAGAAATAAAAGATGCCGATATTGCTTTGATGTATTATTTGCAACAAAATAATTATTGTACCAAAAACAACGAATTAAACAATTAAATAACAGGAGAAAATGATGGAATTTTTCAGATGTAAACATTGTGGTAATTTGGTTATGATGCTACATAAATCAGGAGCGCCGCTGTTTTGTTGCGGACAAGAAATGGAGCTTCTGATGCCAAATACAACCGATGGCGCACAAGAAAAGCATGTGCCGGCTGTTGTTAGGGAGAATAACACAGTGCATATAACAATCGGCAGTGTGCCGCATCCGATGATTGAAACACATTATATTCAATGGATTGCTCTTGAAACCACATACGGTGTTCAAATAAAATATTTGCAGCCGAATGAAGATGCAGTGGCAAATTTTGTTTTGGCATCAGATGAACAACCATTAAAAGTCTATGAATATTGTAATTTGCATGGTTTGTGGGCAGCCAGCCTATAAAATAGTGAAATAATATGCTTTTTATGTAAATTATAAAAAATAAAGACCGTTAATTCAGGAGAATCAGCGGTCTTTATAAGATTTCAGCGTTGCAAAGGTTTAGCTTTTATTTTTCTGGAAAACAGCGCTTTATCGTGAAATATCCAATCTTTGATGCGGATAATTCCCAAACCGATATATTGCACCAAGATGACAGCTGCAACACAGCATTTTGCAAACATCCACACAAGAACAATGCCATAAAGCGTTTGTGCAAAAATCCACCAAAATGTATGCGGAATGCTCCGAAGATTTAATGCCGTCACCAATGAACCGACCGTAGTCAAAATCCAAGCAAAAAGCCATATAAAACGCACAAGGCTTTGTTGTTCCTTGTCGGATTCATAAGTTAGGCAAGCCGTCCAAAATTTACGCGGATAACCTTCATACCAACTCAAAAAAAAGATATAGAAGAAGAATATAACTCCTCCGACCATCAATAAAATACCTAAAAAATAGGCACTGGCAAAAAATTCCAACATAAGCTAACATATTTAAGTTAATCATTACTTTTTTGAAAAAGCAACCCGTCAACTTAAAAGTCGGCGGATATGCTTTTTATATTTTAATTACAAATCTACGCCCCAACGATAATTACGATACCAACGAGTGGCATAGGCGAGATATGTGCGGCATTTTTCGAGCGAGAGGTGGGTTTGTTCGTCTTCCAGTCCTTTTTGGGCATCGATATAGATGTTGCCTAAGGTTGCCGAATTATCCGTTGCGCGCGAAATTTTACCGAGTTCGGAACATACCGACTGCGGAGAAATTCCGCCGGCATAACCTTGCAGAATATCAGAAAACATCGGAGCCTGACGAGAATCCGGTGCTATTCCGGCACCAAACGAAGAATCGTATAAACAATCGAAACGCAGCCCCTTTAAATAAAGCGAGCGAACAATGCGTTCGTTGCTTTTGTTGCACGAGAGGATAAACCTGCGCTTGATGTTGTGTTGCAACTCAACCAGAGTATCGTCACAATCCTCACGGACATCATCACGTCCGAGCTTAAAGTTAAGCTGTAAGCGCTTGAACATTGGCAAGCCATAGATGTCACGCAGTTCCAACAGCTCATGCAAGTCCGGCACAACAATTCCGCGGCACAAGCTTTCCACCCAAGAGCGATTGATGTGCAAGGCGGCATTGATGGCGATGTTGTGTTCTGCAAGATAGGCATTGAGTTCCCTAATCCATTCGATGCGCGCACCGCCTTTAGGCGACTGTTTTTCAGATACCTGAACTCCGATTTCGCCGAGCGGATATTCCTGCATCAACGCAACAAGTTCTCTGATGTCGGTAAACTCATTAGTCCCCGAGCAAGTAATAAAATTAAGAATCATAGGCAAAAAAATTTGAGATAAAACAATAATCTAAAATATGGTATAAGCTTACACTTTTCATAGAAATTGTCAAGAATGATTTTCAATCTTATGCGGTATTATTATACCTCAGTGTTAAAATATTGAAAAAATATGTATTTTTTGGTTGACAAGCTCAAAACTTTGTGTATATTGACCGAGAATTAACATTAACTTTATAAGAGAGATTAAGATGATTTCTACACATACAACAAAACCGTCGGACATCGAAAGAAAATGGTATGTTGTCGATGCCGAAGGTGTTATTTTAGGTCGTCTTTCTGCGGAAATCGCCAAGATTTTGCGCGGTAAGAACAAGCCTTATTTCACTCCGAATTTGGATTGCGGTGACTATGTTGTCGTAATAAATGCCGACAAGGTTAAACTGACCGGTAAAAAATTGGCAAACAAACACTATTATAAGCACACCGGCTATATTGGTAGCGTAAAGGATACCACAGCCGGCAAGATTTTGAGCGGCCGTTTTCCGGAGCGTGTGATTCAAAAAGCGGTTGAACGTATGATTTCACGCAATCCGCTTGGTCGTCAGATGATGACAAAGCTGAAGGTATATGCCGGTTCGGAACATCCGCATACGGCGCAAAATCCGGTAGTTTGGGATTTTGCTTCTCAAAACTCTAAAAATAAAAGGAGTGCATTATAATGGTAGCTAAGAAGAAAATTGAATCTTTACAAGATATAAAGGCTGCAACAACTGCTGCGGAAGAGCCGAAAGCAACACGCAAGGCCGTAAAAGATAAGAAAGGTCGTTCGTATGCTACCGGCAAGCGTAAAGATGCGGTTGCTCGCGTATGGATTATGCCGGGTAAGGGCAACATTACCATCAATGACAAGTCGATTGATGAATATTTTGCACGTCCGGTGTTGAAAATGGTTATCAATCAACCGTTTGCGATTACCAATCGTGAGAACGAATTTGACGTTATCTGCACTGTTAAGGGCGGCGGATTATCCGGTCAGGCCGGTGCGATTAAGCACGGTATTTCCAAGGCTCTGAATGAATATGAGCCGGAATTGCGCGCCACCTTGAAGAGCGCCGGTTTCTTAACGCGTGATGACCGTGTGGTTGAGCGTAAGAAGTATGGTAAAGCGAAAGCTCGCCGTTCTTATCAATTCTCCAAGCGTTAATCTCGCAAAACAAAAGAATATTTATTTTCAATGGGTTGGGATTTTCTCAACCCATTTTTCCGGTTAATTTTTCACATTTTACAAGAGAGTTGGAAAAGGTTGTCTGTTGGCAGCTTTTTTTGCGTTTAGTGTATTGAAAAGCAGTATTTTTGATATATATAATAATTTTAGGGTAAGAACAATATGTTATAATAAAACATTCTAAGTTATGCACAGAGTTTAAAAAATTAATTGTGTGAAAGTTACTTTTTCTTTGACAATTAAAAAATTGAATAATAAACTCAGGCGTAACATCACTGTAAGTAGGGTGAAGTTATGTGTATTTAATGAGTGCCTTTTGGGGCGCGATACGATACGCCAATTGGGGCGCTGAAGCAATACACATAGGTTTAGGCCTGCCGGAGTGTGTTAATAAGATGGCTATATAAAAATCGTGAATAAGACTTTTGTGTGTGAAATATGTTGAAATGAAACGGATGTATGTCTATATCATTACGAACAGGCCGAATGGCGCATTGTATATCGACGTAACCAACGATTTGGCGCGGCGGATATACGAGCATAAGCACAAGTTGTTTAAAGGTTTCTCCCAGAGGTACAATTTGAGCAAGTTGGTGTATTATGAGTGTTATGAGGACGAACTGACGGCGATTGCGCGTGAAAAGGCGTTAAAACATTTTAAGCGTGATTGGAAACTGAAGTTAATAAATGATTTCAATGCAGATTGGAATGATTTATATGATATGGTTTGTAAATGATGTTTAAGGGATATTCCTTATTGAGCACTGTCATCCTTGCGATTTTTGCTGTCATCCTTGCGAAAGCGAGGATTTAATGACAGGAAAAAAACACTGTCATCCTTGCGAAAGCGAGGATCTCAGTACTCAAGAGATTCTCGGTTCTTGCCTGTCGGCAAGCCCAAGAATGACAGGAAAAAGAGATTCTCGGTTCTTGCCTATCGGCAAGCCCAAGAATGACAGGAAAAAACACTGTCATCCTTGCGAAAGCGAGGATCTCAGTGCTCAAGGGATTCTCGGTTCTTGCCTATCGGCAAGTCCAAGAATGACAGAGAAAAGGGATTCTCGGTTCTTGCCTATCGGCAAGCCCAAGAATGACAGAGGAAAAAGTCCGAAGAAAGACACTATTACGCACAAAGTTTTGTAAAACGAAAAAATATAAAGCCAATAATTTTTAACAATTTGAATTAACTTTTAGGAAAGGAAAATTTCATGAAGTATTCAAGAACTGCGATAGGCCTGTTGACAGCGCAATATCGTAGTGTATTAAAAAAATGCCTAATGATTAACCTTGGGTTATTTGCGTTAGGCGCAGTAGCGACCGCCACACCGGCGAATGCGACAACAACGATTGCTTCTGGTGATACATTGAATGTAGCGGAAGGAGTTTCCGGTGCAAACTTGAATAACCAAGATATAAACTTAAATCCTAAAGCTGTGGACGCAGATGGTATTCATTTGGAAGGCATTACGGATATTGGTGTTTATAAAAACAACGGCACTTTAAATATTGGAGATAATTTAACTTTTTCGGGCAACTTTGCTCCTATTGCCGGCGGTGTTGTTTATAACAGCGGTGTTTTAAACGTCGGTAATAACGTTACGTTTGACGGTAACCGTTCTCGTTTGGATGGTCGTGCTGAAGTAACCTCTGGTGGATCTGAATTAGGTGCTGCTATTTATTCTGAAGGAACATCAACTTCTACTAAAACTGTTACGATTAGAGATCATGTTAAATTTATCAATAACAATGCGTATAGTGGTGCTGGTTTATATTTGTTTGGTGCTAACGATGTTACAATCGGTGATTATGTAGAATTCAGCAATAATACTACAGCAAATCGAGGTGCTGGTATTAGATTAACTGATAATGCATACAGTGGACATCCGAATGGTAAAGTAACAGCAACAATCGGTAGTAATGCTAAATTTACCGGAAACACATCAACTTCTTATGGTTCTGCTATTTCTATTGATGCTGAAGGCAATAAATTAACTCTAGGTGCTAATGCTGTTATTACAGATAATACAGGTACGGCTATTGAAAATGGCGGTACGTTGGATTTAGGGTCTGGTGCAACAGTTTCTGACAATGATGGTTCTTCAACAGCAGGAATTGGTGGTCTGTGGAACAAAGGTTCTGGTACATTTACTGCATCTAACATTACCTTTGATTCTAACACCGGTAATGCAATTTGGAACCAAGGTACAGCAACAGTTGATGGCGGTTTGTTTACAAACAATGCTTCAACAAATGCCTATGGTGCTATTTATAATCGCTCAGGTGCAACCTTAAACTTGAAGGCAACGAATAGTAATTTGGTATTTAAAGACAATACCGCTAGCGGCGTAGCAAACGACTTATACAATGCCGGCACGGCAAATGTTGATGCCGCAGAAGGTAAGACAGTTACTTTTGGTAGCGGTATTGACGGTGATAGCACGACTAACGGCACTCTTAATGTTAAAGGTGCCGGAACAACTGTATTTGACGGCTCTGTTAAAAATAATGCTATTAAACTTGCCAAAGGTGCAACATTCTCAACCGGTACAAACGGTTCTATCGACAGCGGTTCGATTGATTTGCGCAACAATGGCATTGACAACTTAGAAGGTATTAAAACCGGCGGTGCTATTGATTTGTATGTAGATGCAGATGCTGCCGCAGATTCTGCCGATAAAATTACTAAAGCAACAGGTAGTACTGGTAGCTTAATTGTTCAAGAAATTAAGTTGCTGAACACAGGTGCCGGTTCTAATAAAAACGTAACATTAGACTTTGGTGATGCTACTGTTAGCGAAGCTGTTGCTCAAGCTTCTTTAGGTACTTATGGTGACGTTTCTGTAACGGACGGTGTTGTTAGCTTAAGACAAAATGCTCAAACTGCTGATGCATTTATGCTCGGCACATGGAGCGATGGTAACTATATTAAAGCTTATAGCGATGATACATCTGCAACTACCTCTTTAGGTGCAAACGTTCAGAAGTTAGATAGTGTTATCGGCGCCGGATTTAGCGCAGACAGCACAATTGCTGACCAATTAGGCGAAAAAGCTAATACCTCTGATTTAGCTGACTATGCTAAATTAGACGCTA
>DEST01000066.1 GCA_002361365.1 Alphaproteobacteria bacterium UBA3307 | reverse complement strand
ATTTATTCTTGACAAAATTTGTGAAAACTCATATAATTTTTTGTAGAAAGAAAATTATGTTGCATATATTAGAACCTCACGACAAGGCGAGAGTAATTATTGTTTATGGTTACAACAACGACAACAACGGCTTTGTTAGTAGTAGTCATTATGGGATTAGCTGCCTTAGTTATTATCTCAAGTCTTAATATGACCTCTAAATGATAAGTGCGTATGGAAAAGTTAAGAACAATACTTGTCGAAGCGGGCATAATCCTTCTTGGCGTAATGGTGGTTGTTGTTTTACTCATCACTTTGGTAAGACAGCAAAACGTTGCTGAATATACTAATAGAATGTTGAAGCGTGATAATCGCAATCTGGAGATGCAAGTTCAGCAACATGATTACATGTTCGGCAAGTATTCCGACAGTGTATCAGATGCCATGCTCCGCGATTTTTATCCGGATGTCCAAAATCTGGATTCTCTGCGCAATCGCCTCGAAGAGTTGTACGAGATTAAGCTGAGAAAAGATCAAGATGGTCTTTGCTATTAAGAACAATAACCCCTCGCAGTTTAACCGCTGTGAGGTGTTTTTGTTTTTAAAGGTAAAAAATCAGCTTGTTGATTATCAAAAATAAATATGCTATCGTATAGCCAATTTTTTAGAACGAGGTGCAAAATGCAACAACATAAAACAGTTATTATTGCCGGTTTCGGCGGTGTCGGTAAAACAACGCTCGCAAAAAAATATAAGAACGTTTTGGATTTGGAATCTACGCCGTATAAGTATTTAATTGAAAATTACGGCAATTACGATGCCGAGGCGGTTAAAGGTCAAGGTATTGCTAAAAAAGAACTTAATCCGGATTTTCCGAATAATTACGTTGCCGCCGTTCAAGAAAATATCGGTAGTTACGATTATATCCTCGTTTGGTGTCATCCGGAGCAGTCTTTGCCACATTTAGATAAAGCCGGTATTGATTATGAAATTTTCCTCCCGACACGTGATGCTTTAGATGAATACCGTCAGCGTTTTATCAATCGCGGCAATTCAGAAGAATACGTTAACCGCGTCAGCTCTAAAGAGGGCTATGACAAACGGTTGCCGCAATGGCAAGCGACCGGTAAACCAATGGTGTTTTTAGAGGCCGGCGAGACATTGGAAAGCTATTTGCAAGCACATCCTAATTATCCTAAACTCCTACCGAGAGAGATAAATCCGCTCAATCTCAAAAAATCAAAAGCCGAAATTGAAAGATAATTATATTTATAGCATAAGAGCAACTCCAGCTTATACCCAAACTGCTTATATTCATCATAATTTTTAGTTTTTTCTGAGAAAATTTTTTTATTGGCGTACCCGGCGAGGCTCGAACTCGCAACCTTTGGCGTCGGAGGCCAACACTCTATCCAATTGAGCTACGGGTACATAATCTTTATATGGAATCAAAGGTTCTTACTTAACTGACAGCTCACCAAAAGCTACTTATCATCGGCGCAAAGACCTATAAAATGTTCGAACTTTAATAATTTTTTTCACTTTCTACATAATTTTACTTGACTTGTCAATCAATTCAATGTAATAACAAACAACAATATTGTTAAAATTAACTTAAGGAATTAAAAAAATGTCTAAAAAATGTGATATCTTAGGCACAGGCGTTCAGAGCGGCAATAATGTCAGTCACGCTAACAACAAGACCCGCCGTCGCTTTATGCCAAACTTGCAAGTTGTTTCTTTGTTCAGTGAAGCTTTAAACAAAGTGTTTAAGCTCAAAGTTTGTTCTAAGACTTTGCGTTCTATTGAACACAATGGAGGTTTGGATTCTTTCTTGACTTCTACTTCTAATACAAAGTTGACTGAAGAAGCAAAGCAAATCAAAAAGTCGATTGTGGCAAAGCAAGCAAAAGCTTAATATAAGATAATATAATGTGCACAAAAACAAAAGCGTCGCTCGGTTAAGAACGACGCTTTTAATTTTAGTTTCTCATAGCCAGCGGCAACAGCAAATATAAAATACCTGCGCTTACAGCCAGTCCACATAAGACAATAACGCCCCACATCAGTACAGACTTTGCTGTTTTTCTGATATCAAATCGGTTATGAAGCAAGCTATTACAAATGTAAATTACCCAAATAACAAAACCGATTGCAAGAAGCGTTAATCCTCCATAGAGCAGATACATCTCCCAGAACTCGGGCTTCCACTCAAAAAAACACGCGACTCCATAGCCGATGGTCCAAATCAAAGCAGCAAGAATACCTATGCCGATGACCGTGCGTAGCACAACGCCGAATTTTTCGCTTATTGTCATTTCGCGCATTCCTACTTTGTCGTAGTCCGTATTTCCATCTTTGTTTTCATATACTACCCAGTCCGGTTCAGACATATAGCGATACACAAACAAAGCACACAGCAAGACAATAAAGAACCATATCTGACGATGAACGGAATGCATACTCCACACAACGTAGCAAGCTGCAAGAGCCAGACATAATCCTGCAGACAGTCCAATGGCTAAATATTGTAAAAATTGTTTCATAAAGGCTTGTTTTAACAGTGAAAATTTTCAACTTTAGACACAGGCTGATGCCTATCAGGAGAACCGACTATTTCGAGACTCCACAAAAAAGCACCTGCTAAAAAAGCAAATACAAACAGACTGGCGTAAGCACACCATAAATAAGGGTAGAGCGAAATATTGGTTTTTGTAAACAGCAACAGATAGGAAAACAGTACCGTTAGACAAAAATCAACACCGCACCAGAAAGCCGCCACATACAGGCGCGCATTGAGCCTTTTGCTTTTAAGCAACATACACCCGAGCTGAGAAACCAACCCTACGGCAACTGCTGTTGTCGCAATAATAATAAAATACCACATATATTCCATATCTAAATAGTTTTGAAACAAATGCAGTGTAAAATAATTTTTTTGTTTTGTCAAATAAAAAACAATGATTTTTCAGCTCTTGCATTTTGCAAAAAAATCAGATACATTTAGGCGTGATTCAGAAAATAGGGAACAAAAAATGAAAGTTTTGGTTGGTATGAGCGGCGGTGTAGATTCGTCAACCGTTGCTTGTATGTTAAGAGAGCAGGGGCATGAGGTTATCGGTGCTACTATGTCTATATGGGATAAAAACACTAAGTTCAGCGGAGATATTCACGCTGATTCGTGCTTTTCCCCTCATGAGGCGGAAGATGTGGCAACAGCAAAAGCAATATGTAAACAGTTGGGTATTCCATATTATGTAATAGATTGCTCGGCACGTTATAAACAAATGGTGTTGGAAAATTTTAAGAGTGAATATAAAGCCGGACGCACTCCTAACCCTTGCGTTATGTGTAATTCGTACATAAAATTTAATGCTTTGCCGGAAGAAGCTACGGCACAAGGTATTATATTTGATAAGTTTGCAACCGGTCATTATGCGCAAATCCGTTATAATGAAACGAGCAAGCGTTATGAGATTGCGCGTGGTGCTGACCATACCAAAGACCAATCATATTTTTTGTACCGCCTTAATCAGCAGCAGTTAGCGCGTGTTTTGATGCCGCTTGGAGCATATACCAAACAAGAGGTGCGCGGACTTGCAGCCGGATTTGGTCTGGCGGTTTCTGACAAGCCGGATAGTCAGGACTTTTATACCGGCGATATTAACGATATTTTGCAAAATGAGCCGCAAGTCGGCAATTTTGTGACCACCGATGGTCGCATTTTGGGACAGCATAGGGGAATTTGGAATTATACGGTCGGACAACGGCGAGGTATGGGAATTGCTGCTGAGCGTCCTCTTTATGTTTTGGGATTCAATAAAGATAAAAACGAAGTAATTGTCGGATTTGAAGAAGAATGTGAGCGTTCCGGCTTGATTGCCGCAGATTGGTGTTGGTCAGCACTCGAAAAATTGGTTTCTCCGTTGGAATGTGAGGCTAAAATTCGCTCGTCGCAACAGCCGACGGCAGTACGAGTCACTCCTTTAGCCGGCGGTAGAATGGAAGTGAAATTTTATAATCGGCAAAAAGCTATTGCCGCCGGACAATCGGTTGTGTTATACCAAAACGATATTGTGTTAGGTGGCGGAATTATCGAAAGTTCTCTATAATTTATAATACGTTTTAGCTTATCCGATTCGGCAGATGATTTTTGCGGCAATTTCTTCGTATGCTTTAGTGTGCGGACTGTCAGGATTTTCCGCTACTATCGGTGTTCCGGCATCAGAAGTACGGCGAATTTCCGGTTCTAACGGAATTGCGCCCAAAAATGTTTCTCCCATACGTTCAGCCGTTTGCTTGGCACCGTTGTGTCCGAAAATATCAGCACGTTGCCCACAGTGTGGACAAATAAAATAGCTCATATTTTCAACAATTCCGAGTACCTGAGTGCCGGTTTTTTTGAACATATTAACGCCTTTAATAGCATCAATCAAAGCGATATCCTGCGGTGTGGAAACAATCACAATACCGTCAAAATCAACGCGTTGTGACAGTGTAATCAAAATATCACCGGTCCCTGGCGGCATATCAACAACCATAATATCAATTTCTCCCCAATCGGTCTGCGTCATCAACTGTTCAATTGCACCGCACGCTTTAGCTCCGCGCCAAATCAGAGGTGTGTTGCGGTCAATCAGTGAACCGACGGAAATTGATTTTATTCCGTATTCATTAAAAGGCTTAAAATTCTGTCCGTCCTCAGAAATCAATGGAGAACCTTCATAACCCAGCATAGTCGGAATAGACGGTCCATAAATATCGGCATCAACTAATGCAACACGCTTACCGCAGTTTGCCAGTGCCAAAGCTAGATTTACGGCAGTGGTAGATTTGCCGACACCGCCCTTGCCTGAGGCTACGCCTATGATTTTTTTAACTCCATTTATTTGCCATTTTTCAATTGCCTGCACACCAATATTGACGTTTTTTTCTTCTACAAACAGGATAGATATTTTATATTCCGGTTCGATAGTTGCGATGTGTTGCTTGAGTTTGTCTGTAATTTGCGGATTTTCCGCTAGATTTTTATATTCTAAAATAATACGATTACCCACAATTTTTGAGGTGGATAAACTACTGCGCGGATAGTATTTTGCTGCAATTTCTTCAATTTCTGCTTCTGTCATAAAATAACTCCTATGTGGATATTTCGGATAGTTGATTGTATTTATTTAACAGATGGTTTATCTTAAAACAACAAAAATATTTTTTATGAGGTGATAAAATGGTAAAACAAAATAATCCTTGGGATAGTAATAGTACCGAAGATTTATGGAATAACGGCGGTGAACTGACACGCAAGTTTAAAATTATTGCCGGCAGACCGCAAAATGATTGGGGAGGATATATTAAATACGGTATTTTGCTGTTGTTGGTTTTATGGCTGTGCAGCGGATTTTATCAGGTTCAGCCGAGCGAAGCCGGCGTGGTGTTGCGCTTTGGTAAATATGTTGATACTACAGATGCCGGATTGCACTATCATTGGCCGTCACCGATTGAGGATGTTATAAAGGTAAATGTCACACAAGAACGCAGTATCAACCTCGGTACGGTTGATGCCAGAGATTATCGCAACAATGCTTTCACGGAAAGTCATATGCTGACCGGAGACGAAAATATCGTTGATATTAACCTGACTGTGGTTTGGAAAATTAAAGATGCCAAAAATTATTTATTCAGTATCCGTAATCCGGATGAAACTGTCAGCGTGGCAGCACAATCAGTTTTGCGAGAAATTGTCGGACAGTCGGAAATGCAATCGATAATTACCGGTGACCGCGGAAAAGTAGAAGACGATACCAAAGAAGAATTGCAACGTGTTTTAGATGAGTTTGAGTCTGGTGTTTCAATCGTGCGTGTGAAGTTACAAAAAGCCGACCCGCCAAGAGAAGTTGTTGACGCGTTTAATGAAGTGCAACGTGCTAAAGCAGATATGGAGCGTTTTAAAAATGAGGCTGAGGCTTATCGTAATGAGGTTTTACCAAAGGCTCGAGGTAGGGCGGCACAAATAACTCAAGATGCTGAAGCTTATAAAGCTGCGGTGATTAATCAGGCAGAAGGTGAGGCTAAGCGTTTTGCCTCCGTTTATGCGGCGTATAAAGATGGTAAAGAAGTGACGGTTAAAAAAATGTATTTAGAAACATTGGAAGATGTTCTTTCAAAAGCAAATAAGGTAATTATTGACCCTTCGCAAAAAGGCAATCTGCTGCCGGTGTTGAATCTGAATGCAAATAAGGAGTAAAGAAGATGAATAGAATAGGAATTTGGCATATTTTAGGCGTTATTGCTGCCGCCGTCATAATTTTGGTTTTGAGTGCGACGTATATTGTATATCAGTCAGAGCAAGCCATTGTTTTGCAATTTGGCGAACCGATTCGTGTGGTCAAAGATGCAGGGCTCAAGTTCAAAGTTCCGTTTGTGCAAAATGTGGTGTTTTATGATGCACGCTTGCTTAATTTGGACCCACCGGCACAAGAGGTGGTTTTGAACGATAAAAAACGTTTGGATGTTGATAGCTTTACGCGTTATAAAATTATTGATCCGCTTAAATTTTATCAAACTGTGCGCACGGAAAATCAGGCGCGGAGTAAGTTGGCAGAGATTGTTAATTCTTCTTTACGTAAAGTTCTGGGGCGGATTACGCTTACGGAGCTGCTTTCCGAACAACGTACACAAATTATGAACGACATCAGTGCAACGGTTAAAAAAGATGCTGAGGCAATCGGTGTGAGTGTGGCTGACGTGCGGATTCGCCGCGCCGATTTGCCGCGTGAAGTAATGCAGGCCATTAACGACCGAATGAAAACCGAGCGTCAACGTGACGCTAAAGAATTTCGTGCCAAAGGACAGCAAGAGTCGCAAAATATTAGGGCAAAAGCAGATAAGGAAGCTACCATTATTATGGCAGAAGCTGAGAAAAATGCGCAAATCACCCGCGGCGAAGGAGATAAAGAGGCAGTTCTCTTATGGAACAGAACTGTCGGTCAAGATGTCGAATTTTATGATTTTTACCGCTCATTGGATGCGTATCGTAAATCACTATCGGATAAAGATACATCATTGGTACTTTCTCCTGATTCGGACTTCTTTAAGTTTTTTAACAAAGGTATGAGAAAGCAGAATAATCAATGAAAAAACTTTGCGGATTTATTTTATGCTTGTGCGGAGTTTGCAAAATTTGTTCGGCAGAATACCGCTTGCTTGAAGATGTGATAGCTGATGTTAATCCGTCAGTAGTAAGTATTGTGGCGGAAAATGAAGATTCGCAAGCTTTGGGTGCCGGAATAATTATCAGCGCTGACGGCTATGTTGTTACTAATGCTCATGTAACGGACGGCGCAAGTAAAATTACGCTGACAACAACCGATGATGAAGTCTTTACGGCAAAATTTGTCGGCGCAGACGAAAAAACGGATATTGCATTATTAAAAGCAGAGCATCCTGTAGGATTCGAACCGGCGGTATTGGCAGATTCAGATAGGATTCGTGTGGGCAATCCGGTTTTTGCTATTGGCAATCCTTTCGGTTTAGGTAATAGCGTTTCGACAGGGATTATTTCGGCTAAAGAACGAGATATCGAAAAAGGACCGTATGATAATTTTATACAAACCGACGCTGCCATCAATCGCGGCAATTCCGGAGGTCCGTTGTTTAATTTAAACGGAGAAATAATCGGAATGAATACCGCTATTTTTTCTACCGACGGTGTTGATACCGGCGTCGGATTTGCCGTACCGTCCAACACAGTGCATTGGGTAGTCGAACAATTGAAAAAAAATGGTCAGGTTGTACGCGGTTGGCTCGGCATCGGAGTACAAAAAATCAGAAGTACGGATATTGAACAAAAAAATAAGTTGATTGTAGCTTCAATGAGCGAAAATTCACCGGCAGCGGCAGCGGGAGTGGAAGTTGGGGATGTTATCGAAAAATTGGGTAATATATCATTAAAATCTCCACGGCATTTTTCGCTTGGAGTGGCACAAACTCCGCCGAATACAATTTTACCGCTTGAAGTTACTCGAGAAGGGCGTAAAGTTGCTCTTGAAATAAAAGTTCAAAAGGCAGAAAACACCTCTAAAGTTGCAACATCTTACGATATTGATGCGGCAGAATCCAAACCTTTGGAATTGGATACGGCACAAACGGCAGATTTTCCGGAACTGGGACTGAAAATGGTGTTTGATGAAGTGAATCAAGAATTTGTAATTACCGAAGTTGCCAAAAAGTCTGAAGCTGCGGCAAAGGGTATAAATGTCGGGGATAAATTTAATACTCTGAATAACCGTAAGGTTTTTGGAGTCGAAGATTTGCGGGTAAAAATAAAAGAGTCCGCATCAGCAGGAGTGGTTTATATGCAATTTGTCGGAGAAGATACTGTTGATTCTATTACTCTGAAAATAAGGACACAAGATGAGCAGAATTGATTTTTATCATCTGCAACGTCAGACTTTGGAAGAAGTTTTGCCTAAGTTGTTGCAAAAGGCTTATGCCGCCGATAAACGCGTTTTGTTAAAGTTGCCGACAGAAAAGGTAGAAGAAATTAACACGCTTTTATGGACATATAATGATGAAAGTTTTTTACCCCACGGCTCCAAAAAAGACGGGTTTGCCGAAGAACAACCGATATGGCTGACTGATACTGACAATAATGCAAACAATGCACAGTTTTTGTTTTTGGCGTGCGGTGTGCAGAGCGAGGTTGAGTGTGTGGCGGCTTTTGAACGAGTGTTTAATATTTTTGACGGCAACAATCAAACAGCGCTTGAACAGGCCCGTCAGCTCTGGAAAATTTATAAAGAAGCCGGATTTGAAGTGCATTATTGGCAGCAGACATCAACCGGTTCATGGGAGCAAAAGGTCTGAATAAGAGTATAACACACAAAAAAGCCTTGCGCGCACGGCAAAAAGACGTATGATTTGAATAAGTGAAGCAAATAAGGAGAACTATGGTGACTGAAATTTCAGATAAGTTTGTGGCAAGACAGACTATAGAGCGCGAAATAGAGGCGCTTAAAACAATGGAACGCAGTTTGGATGAAACATTTAGTCAGGCTTTAGATGTTTTGCAAAACACTAAAGGCAGGGTGATTGTTACCGGTATGGGAAAATCCGGACATATCGGTTGCAAAATTGCGGCAACAATGGCTTCTACCGGCACGCCGTCTTTCTTTTTGCATCCGAGCGAAGCCAGCCATGGAGATTTGGGAATGGTAACCAAAGATGATGTTGTGTTGGCAATTTCTAATAGCGGCGAATCAAAAGAGTTGTTGGATATTCTTACCTATTGCCGTCGCTTTGCCATTCCGTTGATTGCCATTACCAAAAATCCGGAAAGCTCGCTTGGTAAAAACAGTGATATAATTTTACGCTTGCCGGACAATCGTGAAGCTTGCCCGCTCGGCTTGGCTCCTATGTCTTCCACAACGGCAACTCTTGTAATGGGAGATATTTTGGCGGCAGCGCTGATGGTGCGCAACGGATTTACGGAACAAGATTTTCGTTTGCGGCATCCGGGAGGTAAGTTGGGTGCAATTTTGCGCCATGTATCAGATATTATGCATACCGGCGACGAAATGCCGCTGATTGGCGAAAATGCCATTATGCAAGATGCGTTGCTGACAATGTCGGCAAAAATGCTCGGTTGTGTCGGAATTGTTGATAACGACGGTAATTTGCTTGGAGTCATTACCGACGGTGATTTGCGGCGTTGGATGGCTCCGAATTTGATTGAAGAAAAAGTTTCTAAAGTGATGACCAAAAATCCACGCACTTGCACGCCGGAAACATTGATTGCCGAAGCTGTTAATATTATGAATAATACTGGTCGCGGGATTACAAATATGTTTGTGGTAGAAGGTAAAAAACCGGTCGGAATAGTGCATATTCACGATTGTTTACGTGCCGGAGTAAGCTGATATATGTTTGATTCGCAAAAAATAGATTCGTATTTTGATGACAAAGCAGCGTATAGCTCGCGTTCGTTGACATCAAAGCATAAACAAGTGGCGTGGCGCCGTTTGTTTAAGCTGATATTGCCGTGTTTGGCCGCGATTTTGCTTGGTGTTTTGGTGGTTATACCGAATATAAAAAAAAATACTGATTTGAAAAGTGCTGCTACGATGCCGCGCAAAAATGAAATGGAACAACTTCATATGGAAGAAACCATATTCAATATTACGGATAACAAAAATCGGGTTAATAAAATTGTGGCCGATAGTGTGGACGAAGTTGAAGCCGGTTCGCAGCGTTACAAAATAATTAACCCTAAGGCTACGCTACCTACTGATACCGGTACAACTGATATCAGTGCGGATGTCGGCTTTTTTAATCAGCAAAACAACGTGCTGGAGCTGAAAAAAAATGTACGGACAAAAGCAGAAAAAAATACACTGATTACTACAGAAAGCGCTATTTACGATTTTGATAATGATAAGGGTTGGGGCGATGCTCCGGTTGCTGCAAAGGGTGATTGGGGAACAATGACCGCCGCGGCTTTTACGTATGATAAAATAAATGAATTGTTAGTTTTAAAAGGTAAACATCAAATAATTACCGAGCGAGGTATTTTGACGGCAGAAGAACAAACTCAGATTTTTAGAAACGAAAATAAAACGATTTCTCATGGTAATGCTATGGTCACTCAAAATGATAAAAAACTTTATGCCGATAAAATTGTGGCTTATTTTACCGAAAGTTCAAAAAAAGAATTGTTGCGTGTTGAGGCGTATGGTAATGTACGTTTGGTATCCCCAAAAGAAACTATAATCGGCGCAAAAGGCATGTATGATGTTTCTCGCGGTGTTGTAGAAATGTATGCGGATAATAATCATAATAAAACAAACGCAAATTATGTGCTTGCAAAGCAGGGAAAAAACGAGTTGCGAGCTAAATATTTACAGCTCAATCTTTCCGGTACAGAGCATAAAGAAATCAGCAAAGTTTACGCTACAGGTAATATAATGGTACAAACACCGAGTGAAATAATTACCGGCAGTGAAGGGTATTATTTTCCTCAAATCGGCAAGTTAGAATTATACGGCATCACTAAAGGTGCTCCGGAACATAGGCAAATGGTTGTGATTAAGCAAGGCGAAAATGTTTTATTTGCACGTCGGGTGGAAGTGTGGCTTGACCGTAATAACCAAATAACGCAAGCAAAAGCATTTGACAGTGTAGAAATAGAAACTCCAAAGGGCTTGGCTTTTGGTGATCGCGGTGTGTATAATCCGGAACAAAAAAAGGTGGAGCTGTTTGATAATGTGCGTTTGGAGCAAAACGGTAACTTCATATTTGGAGCTCATGCTGAAACGGATTTAGAAACATCAGTCAGTCGAATTACTGGGAACGAAACAACCGGCGGTAGAATTCGCGGCACGTTTTATAAAAAAAGGAAAGAAAACAATGGCTTTAATGCAAAAAAATGATGAAGATGTGTTGGAAATTTTCAACATTGGTAAAAAATATAAAAAACGTACGGTTCTAAAAAACGTTTCATTACACGTTAAAAAAGGAGAGGCAGTTGGTTTGCTTGGACCTAACGGAGCCGGTAAAACGACTTGTTTTTATTGTGTGACCGGATTGATTACGCCGGATTATGGAGATATATACATCAATGGTGAAGATATTACCAACCTACCAATGTATAAGCGCGCTAAAATGGGAATTGGCTATTTGCCGCAAGAAGCATCGATTTTTCGCACTTTAAGCGTGGAGGATAATATTAAGGCGATTCTCGAGGTGGTTGAAGACGATGAAAGTAAACGGGAAACTACTCTGGATGAGCTTTTAAATGAGTTTTCAATTGCGCATTTGCGCAAATCTCCGGCATTGGCACTGTCCGGCGGAGAACGGCGACGGTTAGAAATTGCGCGTGCATTAGCCAGCAAACCGAGTTTTATTTTGCTGGATGAACCGTTAGCCGGAATCGACCCAATCGCAGTTGGTGAGATTCGCAGTCTTGTATCTCAGCTTAAAAATCGCGGTTTAGGCGTACTTATAACCGACCACAATGTGCGCGAAACACTTGATATTATTGATCGTGCATATATTTTGCACAGTGGAATGGTTTTGATGGAAGGTACTCCAAGCGAAATAGTCAACAACGAAGAAGTGCGAAAAGTCTACTTGGGAGACAATTTTACATTATAAAAGCATTATCTATTTACTTTTGCTTAAAAGTTGTTATACTATAACGTACAAGATTAACCGAGGCAATTTTGCCTTAAAATAATTTAACAAAAACAAAAGAGGTATATTATGAATATTACATTATCCGGAAAACAGGTCGATATCAGCGACAGATTGCGCAAACATGTTGAAGAAGGTTTGGAAAACGCAGTCAACAAATATTTCAGTGCGCCGATTGGCAGTAGCGTATATTTTTCAATGGACGGAGAAGAATTCAGAGCGGAAGTTACAGTGCATCCGGCCAAGAATATTGTGCTTAAGGGTACCGGCGTTGCGGCAGATCCGTATTCGGCATTTGATAATGCAAACACCCATATTGCTACACGCTTGCGTCGCCAAAAGAATAAACTGAACGACCATAAAGGCAAAACCGGTATTGTCGAATTAGCTCACGAATCGGTGTTCCCTCTGACGGAAACAGAAGATGAAATGAGTATTGATGAAAGTGCTCCGCTTACCATTGCCGAAACTGATGCAAACATCAAAGTTTGCACTGTGAGTGAAGCCGTAATGTATATGGATTTGGCTGATGAATGTGCTTTAATGTTCCGCAACAGTGCCAACAATCGTATCAGTATGGTATATCGTCGCAAAGACGGTAACATCGGTTGGGTAGAGCCGGCAGCATAAATCGGATTAACAGATAGAAAGAGATTCTTATGAGTATTTCTGATATTTTATCGGAAGATATGATTTTGACGGCAGTAAAGGCGGATACCAAGCGACATTTACTGGCAGAAATTGCTGATTTGACCGCGCGTAAAAGCGGACTTGATAAAAACACGGTGTTTGAAGCAATTCTTGAGCGAGAAAATCTTGGTTCTACCGGATACGGTAACGGGGTGGCTTTCCCTCACGCACGGATAGAAGGACTAAAGCAAATAGTGACCGGTTTTGTGCGCTTGGATTCTCCGATAGATTATGAATCGCTTGACCGTCAACCTGTGGATATGGTGGCATTTATGGTTTCACCGGAAAACAGCGGCGATGACCACTTAAAAACATTGGCGGCGTTTTCACGTGTGTTGAAAAATAATGATATATGCCAAGAAATTCGAGCGGCTCGTACAGTGCACGATATTTATGTTGCATTGCAGAAATAATCTGCTGCTTAAATTAAAAAAAAGAATCAGGCCGAATCATATGGTTCGGCCTTTTATATTGCAGTAGAACTAGCTGAATAGACATATAAAAACGGCCTGCTTGCTACATAATGTGTACAAACAGACCGCTTTTGTTCGTTTTTTCTCAACAAAGGTCGAGAAATGCTACAACCACCAGCCACCACCACGAATAGCCACCAAAAATAACGGCAATCAGAGCGATAACGGTGATTATCAGTTTGAGTAGCCACGGATTCTCTTTCAAAATATCCCAAATGGCTCCCAAAATTGTTGTTAGAATCGCCCATCCAATGACGCAGGCGATTCCAATCAATAAAATTTTTTCCATATATATATTTTTTTGATTTTGCAAATTTGGATTGGTTATTTTGTGCATTCTGTTGCTGAAAAGTTGAAAATCCGTATTGCTCTATCAAAATTGCCGCAAACCTAAAGTTTTAAGCATATATGAAAACAAACGAACACATAAAAATATCTCAATCTCAACCAGCACATATAAATAACAATCGTATTATAACCTAATTTTTACTTTTTGACAAGTCTTTTGATTTATTACAAAAAGTTTATCGGCCCCTAAATTATATGCTTGGTAAAACAGATTGACAAATTAGGAATTTTTTGCTAAAATCAAATGAAAATATGAGGAATGGTAATATGCCAAGATTTGAAGAAACGAGATATCCGCGTTCGGTAGCTTTTGAAGGACAGGAAAATATGCTCATCAAATACCGTAAGATGTGGATGAAAGTCAAAAATTTGAAAATTTTTGATTTTATAAAACATTCCCCATTAAATCCTTATCATTTCGGCGTTAAAAAAGTGATTGCCGATACTCCGCAAGAAGAACAAGAACTGGCACGAGCGCGTAATTTGGCGCAATATATTGATAAAAATGGAGTGCGTTGTATCACTAATTTTGACGGCTCGGTTGATGAAGAATATGTCAAAACCGGCAAAGTTCTTCGTGGCCGAGGCGATGTCTCTCATTTGATACCTCGTAATAAAAACGGAAAGCTTGACTTGATGGCGGAAGAACCGATTTTGATTGGAGTAGTCCCACTCGAAGGTGTTTCTATAACCGGTCACGTTTGTATGCAATATAAGGACCGTGTGATAAATCGTGTGCTTAATGAAATCAATATGGAACCGGTTTATCCGCGTTATGTTGACCAATGTGATTATTATTTGGTATATCCGAGCAAAGTTGGCATTAACCCGGAAAAACTTATTGCCACGATGGACGAACACAACATTAAATATGGGCAAAAAAAATATAATATTGTATCTAATAACTGTGCTAAAAACGTGGCGCAAGTTTTGGAAAAAGTCGGCGTTAAGGATATCAACTTTTTAGGACCGGACAAATTGAAGATGCGTTTTCCATCACCAGGAAATAATCCTTTTCATTTTGGTATAGAAGATTGGTGCTTGCGCCATGGGGTTGCGGCAAAACAAGAAGAAATTTCTTTATTGTACAAATATCATGAAATCCCGAATTTAAATGCGCGTATTGCAGAATTTGCAAAAATCAGAGAAGAACGTTATGCTAAAAATCAAGAGCCGAATACTCAGGCAAAAATTCTGAAAAGTCAACTAAAGATTTTGCGCAATATGGCTCGGAAAGTTGATTTGTTACTCAAACAAAAATTACGCGAACGCAAAGCACCTGTAAAGTACACATATAATAAAGATATAACACCTAATTTGCATATTTCCAGAGAATAATCTGCGAAGACTGAACAGACTTTATTAAAATATCCCTCTTGAAAAATTGTACTACAATCATTATTTTTGGCATATATTCATCATATAAACAAAGAGGTAAAAATGGCGGAATACAGAACGGACTTGTTGATTATTGGTTCCGGACCGGCAGGCTATACTGCTGGAATTTACGCGGCTCGTGCCGGAATCAGCGCGTTGGTGGTTTCCGGAGCGCAAAAAGGCGGACAGCTGATGATGACACATGAAGTTGAGAATTATCCGGGGTTTGCCGAAGCTCTGAGCGGTGCCGAACTGATGGAAAAAATGCAAAAACAGGCAGAAAATCAGGGAGTACGCGTTATCAATGATGAAATTACAGAAGTTGATTTTTTTGATCATCCGTTTTGTTGTAGTTCTGCTGCCGGCAACTCCTATGTTTCGCGTGCCATAATTATAGCTACCGGCGCGTCTGTCAAATGGCTCGGCTTACCGAGTGAGCAAAAATATATTGGTCACGGTGTATCATCTTGCGCCACTTGTGATGGATTTTTTTATAAAAATAAGGAAGTTGCGGTGGTTGGCGGTGGTAATACCGCATTGGAAGAAGTTCTGTATTTGACCAACTTTGTAGACAAGGTTTACCTTATTCATCGTCGCCATTCATTTAATGCCGAATATGTGCTGCAACAACGCTTACACGAAAATCGCAAGGTCATTATTATGTGGAACAGCGTGGTAGATGAAGTTATTGGGCGCGAAAAACCATTGGAAGTTACGGGGTTAAAAGTGCGCAATGTCAAAACCGATACGGTAAAATACATCAATGTTTCTGGTGTATTTATTGCTATTGGGCATCATCCAAATACAGATTTGTTTCGCCGCTATTTAAAGATGAGCTCTACCGGATATCTTAAAACCAAAGAAGATGGTTGTACAACAGATATAAAAGGTGTTTACGCCGCCGGTGATGTCTGTAATCCCTATAGACAAGCAATTATTGCCGCGGGTTGCGGCGCAAAAGCGGCAATTACCGCCATTAAAGGATTATAGTTGCAGATTTTAGTAAGATGTATTTATACAAACCCGATTCATGTACATAGTTCATAGTTTTTAAATTTTAAAACCATAAAGTTGTGAAAATTTCCTCTTTTTAATTAGCTAAATATTATTGACTCTCCATTTTTCCGCGCTAATAATAGAACAGAAATAGAACATT
>DEST01000070.1 GCA_002361365.1 Alphaproteobacteria bacterium UBA3307 | reverse complement strand
TATACAAAAATCCGCCTAAAGAGTAACTAACCATTTAAAAAAGATTTCTTGCCGATATTCAAGGTGTGGCTCATCTTACTTAAAAGATTTGTCGGTTTTGATTTTTCTCAACGCAAAATGCAATATTTTGTTCGTTGATTGGTATTATTTTTCTGCTTTGATATATTTTACAACTTTTTCGACTTCTATTTGTCCGAGCTTATCCAGTTCTGCCACACTGATATTTTGCTTAACAGCAAATTCGGTTGCATCATTGATAATATTTTCACAAACCTTACTTTCTAATATTGTATTTACCAAATTTTCGTGCATAAAGACATTTTTTCCGGCGTTGAATGCGGTATAGGTTTCATCATCAATTCCAACCTTATATTTTGCCATTCCCAATCCCATAAAATAGGTTACCATCACAGATGCGGTTACCGGTTTTGCCGCAGACATTGCTCCCATAGCAAACGCCGCACAAAAATAATATTGTTCGGCAGAAGATAAATTATTAAATTCTTGCATCAGCTTTTGCGAATTTGCACCGATTTTTTTAGTCAACTTATCTTCAATATATTTAGCTTCCGGTAATGGTTCTTCATCTTCAAAAACTACATCTGATGCGGTTGCTTTCATTGTTTGAGCAATAGGTTGCTGTTCGGATGAAATCTGCTGTTCTTGTACTTGTTTGTTCTGTTGTTCGATTGTGACTTGTTTTTGTTCTTCTTTTTTGCCGCAAGCACTAAGCAAAACAGCAGCAATTCCCAAAATTACAACGATTTTTTTCATTTTAAACTCTCCCAATTTTTTATCAGAATAAATTATAAACGCTAAAATATCGTTAAAAATCATTATTTTTTGGCTTTAATTCAATCAACAACACGTCATTTGGAGCAAACAAACGCATTGGCGGTCCCCAATATCCGGCGCCGTTAGAAACAAGCAGCATTGTTTTACCCTGATTATACGCTCCGCTGACAAAGCCGGAATTACCCCATTTTACCGGAAAATGAAACGGAAAAATTTGCCCACCATGTGTATGACCGGAAAATTGAATATCTACATTAGATGTATAATGCACTATTGTCGGTTCATGCGCCAACAAAATCCTAAAATCATCATTTGCCGCTCGTTTCATTGCCTGCTCCGGAGCCGGTAAAAATCCGGCATTTGATGGTACTCCGCCAATATAAACTCCGCTATTTTCAATTACCGCACCGCTGTTGTGTAAAACTCGCCAACCAAGTGCGCCATAAGCAGCCTCCCATAGAAACGCATCGTGATATACTTCGTGATTGCCTATTGAAACATAAATTCCCAAAGGTGCTCGTAACTTTTTAAGTACCTTAAGCTGAACACTTACATCTTGCGCAAAATCATCGGCAATATCTCCGGCCATTATTATTGCATCAGGTTTTTGTGCATTAAAATATTGTATAAATTTTCGTAATCTTTGAACAGAAGTTGTTTTGTTGATATGCCAATCGGAAATTGCCAAGATTTTAAGCGGACGTTTAATCCGCTTGTCCGTAAATTTATAATGCAAAATCCGCGGCAATTGTAGAGCACCTTTAACAGCGCAAATGCTTAACATTATCACAATTCCGACAGTCCACAAGTTTGCCGTAAGTGCTATTGCCGGCTCAAACGGTGATATTATATTAAACGGCAACAGTAAATAAGCCGACATCCATAAAAAATCGCGCAAAGCTAATCCGCATAAAAGCAAAAATGCAAACCCAAGCATAAAATATCCGACATTTGAAATGATTCGATATATATTTACGGATAGTCTATGATTGGAACGTAAATTCCAAATCAGCATCATTGAAAACCACGCTGTTATCAAGAATGTATAAATAATAATTGTTATCCATAGCGGACAATTTATATGCGCGGTCAATGCGTATCCGGTATAGAGAATACACGGCAGCGATATCAAAATATATACAATCCAAAATCTCAACATTTTTATTCCTTACTTTTTAATGTAATCAGCTTTATAGCAAAATGCAAAAGAAAAATTCAATATTTAAAATGCGTAAACCCTCGAACAAGTTCGAGGGTTTAAGGCATTACAATTTTGCAAAAAGCTCAATGTGATACTCATACGCCTGCACAATAAGATTGTATCCGCTAAGTACGAAATCTTCTTCCAAGTGCAAACAAAATGCCGACACTCTGTCTGCCAGTTCCATAGGAATCTGAGCCAGAACATCGCGTCTGGTCAGATGAGGTTCTTCATCGGCATAGGCTCGTTTATACACCGTAATAATGCCGAGCGAACGCATTTGCGGAGCAAGACGTGCATCACTCAAATCATTAAATTTCAGCAAATCTTCCGAAACTGCAACCGGCAACAAATACAAAGAGAGTTTTTTCCGGTCTGCCTTTTTAGCAGATAAGATAAGTTTTTTATTTCCCTTTACCAAACCTGCAAAAGCAATATGTTCGGCAAGTATTTGCAACTCCTCACCTGTCTTAGAAGCAGCCTCTTGCATAAGCTGATAAACTCTGGTGTACTTTTCTTTTTGGGTGTCGCTCAAATTAAAGCGATTCAGCCTTTGTTCAAAATTATTATTCATAAATTTGTATGTAAAATAAGTAAATTTTGTTACTTTATACGCCACTTCTTAACATTTGTCAATTTTATATTTATCGTTGGTGCAAATAAAAAATTTATAATTGCATTTAAGGATAATTGTTTTATATTGAGGCAAGGAGAAGCAAAATGTTTGAGTACGATTCGTATATTTTGGGTAATACACCGCATAAAATGGTAATTTTTTTGCACGGATACAACGGTACGGTTGCCACACATCAGTACGCGATTGATTGGCTCAAAGAAGCACTAAAAGATGCTGTTTTAATTGCACCATATGCACCTGAAATCAGTGATAAAAATCCGGAACGCCGTCAATGGTTCGGTATGTTGCAATACGACCCTGAAAATAAACGTGCGAACCCGCAAACAACGGTTGAAGATATTTTTGCAATTTATAACAATGCCGGTACCAAAATTGATACCTGCGCCCAACAAATCAATTTATTTATTGATAATATGCAACAAAAATACCACATTGACAACGCCAAAACATATTTATGCGGATTTTCGCAAGGAGCGATGCTGAGTCTATACACCGCCCTCACCCGCCGTGCCGATTTGGGCGGCGCATTTATACTTTCCGGATTGATGGCCGGTGCACGTTTATTGCAAACTAAAATTACGGCTCATCCGCCACTGTATTTATTTCACGGACAAGATGACTTAAGAGTGCAATACAAAACCTTACCCACGACTATTGACCTACTTAAAAAAAGTAATATATTGCCGATTGTTCAGACATACGCCGGCTTGGAGCATCGTATGAATCAAGATGAAATGCAGAAAATTGCTGACATCATTAACCTAGGAGAGAATAAATGAAATTACCTGTTTTTGTGGCTACCGTAACAATGCTTTGGGCTGCTACCGCAATTGCCGGCAATATTGAATACGGCTACAACGCACGCGGTGATTATGTGCCGACCAAAATCGGCGGTGAACGCGTGGAATACGGTTATAACGCACGCGGCGATTATGTACCGACCAAAATCGGCAATCAAGATGTTCATTACGGCTATAATGCGCAAGGCAACTATGTACCGACCAAAATCGGAAACAGCAATGTCGATTATGG
>DEST01000086.1 GCA_002361365.1 Alphaproteobacteria bacterium UBA3307 | reverse complement strand
CAGGGGTTCGATTCCCCTCAGCTCCACCAGTTTTTTAGGCAGGTTTTAGAGCCTGCCTTTTTCTTAAGAATGAGGAGTAGAAATATGTCAATTTTGGCAGCCGTCGCCGTACCGCATCCGCCGATTATGTTTGAAGAAGTCGGACAAGGACGGGAGCAAGAAATTATCAAAACCATCAACGCCTATCGTGAGGCTATGAAATTTGTGGCTTCTTTTGAGCCGGAAACAATCATTTTAACCACTCCGCACAGTGAGCTATATGCCGATTATTTTCATATTTCAGGTGGAACAGAGGCTAAGGGTGATTTTACCCAATTCGGAGCGCCGCAAGTCAAGATTCACGCTTATTATGACCAAGAGTTTGTCAGTGAACTGGAGGCTTTATGCACACAAAAAAACTTTCCGTGCGGCACTTTGGGTGAACGTAATCCGGCACTCGACCACGGCTCGATTATTCCGTTGCGCTATCTAAACGAGGTTTGGCCAAAATATAAGGTGGTGCGTATCGGGCTATCAGGTTTGTCATTGGCGCAACATTATCAACTCGGACAACTGATTAAAGATGTTGTGAACAAACTTAATCGCAAGGCCGTATTTGTGGCCAGCGGTGATTTATCGCATCGTCTGTTGGCCGAAGGTCCGTATGGCTTTGCCAAAGAAGGACCGGAGTTTGATGCCAAAATAACCAAAGCATTGGGGGAGGGAAATTTTGCCGATTTGTTTACTTATAAGCCGGAATTTTGTGAGGCAGCCGGAGAATGCGGGCATCGCTCGTTTATCATTATGGCCGGTGCGTTGGATAATATGGCGGTGGAGAGTAAACTGCTTTCGTATGAAGGACCGTTCGGAGTCGGTTACGGCGTGGCGACTTTCAAGGTGAACGGCGTAGACAACGGTCGTAATTTCGGCACGCAATACATCACAAAAATGCAGCAAGAAATGGCTGCACGGCGTACCAAAGAAGATGATTTTGTATCTTTTGCCCGTAAATGCGTAGAGCATTATGTGACAACCGGCACGCCGCTTGAGTTTCCGTCTGATTTGCCGGAAGCACTGATTTCAGCACGGGCAGGGGTTTTCGTATCCTTAAAGAAAAACGGACAATTGCGCGGTTGTATCGGCACTATCGAGCCGGTGAGCGAAAATATCGGCCGTGAGATTTGGCGTAATGCAATTTCTGCTTGTTCTCAAGACCCACGTTTTACTCCGGTAAAGCCGAGCGAGCTGAATGATATTGTATACAGCGTTGATGTCTTAACGCCGGCAAAACCTGTGACGGAAGGTGTAATTCTGCATCCTAAAGTCGATGGAATTATCGTGCAAAACGGTAACCGCCGCGGATTATTGCTGCCGAATTTGGATGGTGTGGATACAACCGAGCAGCAAATTCAAATTGCCAAGCAAAAAGCAGGAATTGCTCCGAATGAACCGGTCGATTTGTTTTATTTTCAGGTGGAAAGACACTTCTGATGCCGGTTTGTCCGATATGTTTTCATCATTGTAACTTGTCTGAAGGTCAGACCGGCTTTTGCAAGGCACGCGCGTGTTTTAACGGAAAAATCGTGGGGCTTAACTATGGACGTATATCATCTTTGGCTCTTGACCCGATTGAGAAAAAACCATTGTACCATTTTTATCCTCATAGTGCTATTTTATCTGTCGGCGGTTTTGGCTGCAATTTACGTTGTCCGTTTTGCCAGAATCATCATATTTCTATGAGCGGAATGAATGAAGTGCCGACACAGCCTATGTCACCCAGAGAGTTGACTGAATTGGCGCTTAATTTAGCCAAACAGCCGCGCGGAAATTTGGGAGTGGCATTTACCTATAACGAGCCGTTTATCAGTTTTGAATACGTGCGTGACTGCTGTCAACTTTTGCATCAGGTCGGTTTGAAAACGGTGTTGGTGACAAACGGACATATCAATAAAGGGCCGCTGGTGGAGCTGTTGCCGCTTGTTGATGCAATGAATATTGATTTAAAAGGCTTTACCCAAGGGTATTATACTTATCTCGGCGGTGATTTTGAACAGGTAAAACAAACCATAGAAACAGCGTATGACCGTTGCCATATAGAAGTGACAACTCTTATTGTACCGACTTTGAATGACAGTGCAGCGCATATGCGAGCAGAAGCTGAATGGCTGGCATCGCTGTCATCAGAGATTCCGCTGCATATCAGTCGCTATTTTCCGCATTATAAGCTGACTAATATCCCGCCGACACCGGTTGAAACGGTACTTTACCTTTGTGATGTTGCGCGGCAATATTTACGTTATGTGCACGCCGGAAATTGCTGAAAAATAAAACTAAAGGATAGGTTGCCGTAACAACATCTGTTGGTTATCATCTGCAAAGTCAAACAAACAGGAGGGGAAAGTATGGAAACTACTATGACCGGACTGGACTTTGCGCCCGATGCAAATATGGCGCGTTATCTGCAAAATATTCGTCAATATCCGTTGCTTTCGCAAGAAGAAGAATATGAACTTGCGGTAAAATATAAAGAAACTCACGACAAGAAATTGGCCTATAAATTGATTACATCGCATTTGCGACTGGTAATAAAAGTGGTATCAAAATATAAAGGATACGGTTTGCCTATGAGCGAAATGATTGCGGAAGGCAACATCGGTTTATTATACGCAATCAATAAATTTGAACCGGATAAAGGATTTCGGTTTTCGACCTATGCTTTGTGGTGGATAAAAGCTGCGGTGCAAAAATACATCCTAAATTCGTGGTCGTTAGTCAAACTCGGTACTACTGCGGCACAAAAAAAGTTGTTTTTTAACTTGCGTAAAATAAAAAACAGTCTGAATTTGACGGATGACCGTGAACTTTCAGGAGAAGTTTTGCAAGATATAGCCGATTCACTTGATGTGAGTGTACAAGAAGTTACTGATATGAATACGCGGCTTAAGGCACATGATGGTTCATTGAATATTATGGTGGATTCGCAAAACAACGATAACGGAGCAGAATGGATAGACTTTATTTACGACAGTAAGCCGAATCAAGAAGAACAATTATCGTATCGCGAAACCTTAAACTATCGTCGTAAATTGTTTTATAAAGCAATAACGGTTTTAAATCCGCGTGAAAAAGATATTTTGTTCAAACGCCGTATGTCAGAAGAAAATATTACTCTTGAAGATTTAAGCCAGACTTACAACATTTCTAAAGAACGAGTACGCCAAATAGAGCTTAATTCGATTCGCAAAATTTCCAAAGCCATAGAACAAATGCAATAGCTCGCGCTTGAAAAGGTGCTTTGACGGATTATTTATGCAAAATAAAAATATCCGGAGGAAAATAATGCAAGAAAATAAAAAAGTAATTTTGGGTCGTGTGTTGGCAATTTTTGTGCTGATATTGCTGCTAAATGCAGGATATCGTGCATATCATAATATGCATTCTCCATATACTGCAACCGTAGCAGAATTGCCTGAAATTGCCGCAATCCGGCCTATAGGGCAAAATATTGCCATAAGTTACAGCTATATCGGGAAGGTGGAAGCAATCAATATGACGCAAATTGTGCCTTATATCAGCGGTTATGTTGCTCAAATTGCGGCAAAAGGCGGGACGGAGGTGAAAAAAGGTGATGTTTTGGCGGTAGTAAAACAAGATGAATATATTGCTGCGCTTGCTTCTGCCGCCGCAGAATTATATGCCGCACATGCTGATTACGTCAATGCGCAAAAGCAATATGAGCGAATGCAAAAAGCTGGCGAAAAAGCTGTATCTAAAGCGCAAATAGATGCAGCAGAGGCGGCATATTTATCTGCTAAAGGTAATCTCGAAAAAGCAAAGGCACAACAAACGGTAGCACAAACAAATTTGGATTATACTTATTTAAAAGCTCCGTTTGATGGTGTTTTAGGCAATATTGCACTGTCGCTCGGGGAATATATTTCGCCTGAAAGCCGTAATTTAATGCAATTAGTGCAATACGATCCGATTCGTGTGGTATTTTCGGTTTCGGATAAGGAATACTTGAAACATTTGTACACCCCAGAAAATAGCGCATTACAAATTCGTCTGCGCTTGGCTAACGGCGAAATGTATGATAAAACCGGCAATATAGAATATGCTGCCAATGCGGTTGATACCAACACTGATTCAGTTGCAATATATGCCGAATTTGCCAATCCGGAAAACAAATTGATGCCTAATGCGTATGTAGAAGTATTTTTGGAACGTACCTTTGACAATGTTGTTTTGATGCCAAAAGAAGATGTAACCATGCATCCGGACGGAGATTATATTTATGTAATAGACGGCGGAATTTTGGAACAACGTAAAGTTAAAGTTTTGGGAGAATATAATAATCAATATGCGTTGGAAAATGATTTTCATGCCGGAGAATATTTGCCTACCGAAAAAGTGGACACTCGTCTTTTGGGACAAAAGGTAATAATTAAAAATCAACAAACGCAAACAACAGCGGAGTAGCGGCAGATGTTTTCGGCATTTTTTATCAATCGGCCGCGATTCGCAATTGTAGTTTCGGTGGTAATGATATTGCTCGGACTTTTGGCTTTGGCTGTTCTGCCTGTAGCACAATATCCGGAAATTACACCGCCGCAGATTGTGGTTTCCACCAATTATATCGGCGCTAATGCCAAAGTTTTGGCGGATACGGTGGCTATTCCGATAGAAAATGAAATCAATGGTGTGGATAATATGCTTTATATGTCCTCAGCTTCCGATGACAACGGTGCGTATAAATTGACGGTAACGTTTGAGGTCGGGACGGACGCTGACATTGCGCAGGTTAAAGTGCAAAATCGTTTGCAACAGGTAACGTCGGAATTGCCGGAAGAAGTAACGCAATACGGATTGAATGTGCGCACGCAAAACGCCAATATGCTGGCAATGTTGGTGCTGCGCTCTCCCAATCACACCTACGATGATTTGTATTTGAGCAATTATGCTTATACCAATCTGAAAAATGCCCTTTCACGCGTTAAAGGTGTTGGTGATGTCAATATTTTCGGTCCGCAATACAGTATGCGGATTTGGCTGGATTCGCATCGGTTAAATGCTCTCGGCTTAACCAGTGCAGATGTGATGAATGCCGTTAAAACACAAAATGTTCAAGCTTCCGTCGGCAGTGTAGGTGCGGCACCGAGTACCAAAGATAATAAAATAGTGCTTTCATTGACGGCAAAAGGGTTGCTTTCAACGGTAGAGGATTTTGAAAATATTGTGATTACCACTTCCGATGACGGTGCGACAGTGTATTTGAAAGACGTAGCTCATATTGAACTCGGTGCCGATTCGTATAACTTGAAATCGGCATATAACAATTCGCCGGCGTTGGTAATGGGGGTTAATCAAACACCAAATTCAAACTCTTTGCAAATTATGAATAATATTCGTAAAAAAATTGCCGAATTATCTCAAAAAATGCCGGAAGATATGGTGTTTGAGGTGGCATACGATTCAACCGATTATGTCCGTGCTTCTATTAAAAG
>DEST01000088.1:3644-3944 GCA_002361365.1 Alphaproteobacteria bacterium UBA3307 | reverse complement strand
GGTTAGTTGAAGGTATGGATCACTTCAGACTTTATAAGCAATCTTATATGGTAAATGCTTATTTTGATTATCTGACTTGCACTCCGTGGACACCTTATGTTGGTGCCGGTATCGGTATTTCTCACCTGAAAGCTGACAATGGTGATGTTGCTAAATCTGTTAACAACCTTGCTTGGCAAGTTATGGCAGGTATTGCTTATGACATAACTTCTAACTGGACAATTGATGCCGGTTACCGTTATGCTGATTTAGGTCGTGTTCGTAAGAACTATGGCAATGGCGTAACAAAAATTACGGCTC
>DEST01000088.1:0-3606 GCA_002361365.1 Alphaproteobacteria bacterium UBA3307 | reverse complement strand
GAAATTCAATTTGGTGTTAGATACAACTTCTAATTCCTGTTACATATGAATTTAGAAAGCGACGCTTTATTTGAGCGTCGTTTTTTATTATTCCAATGTTACAACCGTGAAATTTTTTGTGTGTTGCAACATCGCACAAATTGCGCTACATTGCAGGGTAGTGATAACATTTTAATAGAGGAAATAAGACAATGACTAACAAACCTAGTGAGCCGATTAATTTATTTGACTGCGCAACAACACAAAAAATCATCGGACAAGAAAAATTTTTAGAAGCTTTTAAAAACATTTTGAACCACGGCGCATATTGCCAAGGTCCGGAAACTAAAGAGTTGGATATCAAACTTGCCGAATACGCCGGAGCAAAATATTGTTCAACTTGCGGTTCAGGTACGGATGCCCTGACTTTAGGTTTAATGGCATGGGATGTTAAACCCGGCGATGCCGTGTTTGTATCTTCGTTTACCTTTGTGGCTTCAGCAGAAGCTCCGGTTCTTCTCGGTGCTACACCGATTTTTGTAGACTCCGATCCGAACACCTATAATATGGATCCAGAAGACCTGAAACGTGCAATTGCGCAGGTTAAAGCCGAAGGCAAATTGAACTTAAAGGCCGTTATTGCGGTCGACATCTTCGGTTCTCCGTGCAACTACGATGAAATTATGAAAATCGCACACGAAAACGGGATGAAAGTTATGTCCGACTCTTGTCAAAGTTTCGGTTCGGTATATCACGGACACAATGCCGGTTCGATTGCCGATATGAGCGCGACCTCCTTCTATCCGACCAAACCGCTCGGCGGTTACGGTGACGGCGGTGCGGTTTTCTGCAACACTGAAGAAGAAAATGAGTTAGTTAAATCTTGCCGTGTTCACGGTATGAGTCCGGATGACCACTATGATAATGTGCGTTTGGGAATGACCGGCCGTATGAACTCTTTCCAAGGTGCTGTTTTACTGTTGAAATTAACTCAGCTCAAGCAAGAACTTGAAAACAGATACCGCGTAGCATCTCGCTATGACAATGAGCTTAGCAGTTATTTTGGCAAGCAAAAAATTTTGGATAATTGTCGCTCGGCCTATGCACTTTATACCATTCATTGTGAAGACCGTGATGAACTGATGACATACCTTAAAGCCAATGGTATTCCGTGCGGTGCATATTATCCGCGTCCGGTCAATACGCAAACGGCTTATGCTAAGTGGAACACTCGTTCTTTACCGGTTTGCGAAAAACTTTCCAAGACGGTTTGCAGCCTGCCTATGACTCCTTATTTGACCGATGAGCAACTTTCTTACATCATTGAGAAGATGAATGAATTTGCAGCGCAAAAAATGAACAAAGCTGCATGATTTGCGAATCGTTTTAACCTTAAACAGCCGATTACAATGTCGGCTGTTTTTTTATGGTATAGGCACAAAAAAAGAGGCGTTTCCGGTTAAGGAAACGTCTCTTTTTTTTGAGTATGCTTAGCAACCCATCAGCTCCTTTGGTGGCTGAAATGTAGCTTCCAGCACCGACTTAGGCTCGGCCATCGGCTGGTCGTAGAACTTTTTACCACAGGCGCGGAAGTAGCCCAGCACCTGATAGGATCCCATACGACCGTCATTGCCCCACCAAACGATGTAGTTACATCCGTAACAGTCGTCCGGCTTGGTAATGTTTATCATTGGGGTGGTCAGGAATTCAAATCCTCCCCACAGCACTCCGAAGACATTCACATCGGAGTATACCCACGATGACTTAACGTTGGCCTTGGGTTTGTAGAGGTCGTAGTCGAACTCGCTACGCACGAATTCGTACTTCTCAGCCAATACCTCTTTAGGCATGCCCCAGAACTCGCCTTTGACGACGTTCTGAGCGGCAACCTTGGTTTCATCAAGGTCAACTTCATGCTCTTTGAAACCATCAATGACCGACTGAATCAGCTCTCCCGGCTTAACGTTCTTCCATACGCGGATTGGCTCCTGCTTGCGAGCCACATACACACCGTGCTTCTTCGCCATTTTTTTGGCGTGCTCGTAGAACGAGCTGATGAAGTGGTAATCCACCCCGATCTCGTTGTAGAGAACCTCGGGCATGGGCACTTCTTTGCCGTCCATCAAAGCAACAGCCTTGCCGTTGCGAACGGTTATGAAGTTACCTTCATTCTTGACCTCGTTCTCCTTAACTCGGTTGAACACGACGTTCTCAGCAGTGCGGAATACATTGTTCATTGCGTTCATACTATATCCCATTTACTTACTCCCTTTCAGGACTCGCAAACGGGCAATTTAGCTTCCAAATTATCTCTCGGAATTGAAAAAAAGAATCAACAATCTGACATTAAAAAATATCTGACTGCACGAAGTATTTTGAGATTTCGTCGGTTACTGTGCTTCACCAACTGTCCGTTTTTCATCTTTTATTTCAACGTTATTCTGCATTCATATCATAAGACACAAGCGCAAAACTTATCCTGCTTATAAAGTGGAATTGTTAATAATATATATATATTTTCAACCTAATTCTTATTTTTTAGAATTTCAGTATATCGCAGTTTTTGTATTTTGGCAAGAATTTTCGTTAAACAGTCTTATTCCTTGAATAAATCATAATTGGGAATCCGCTCGAATTTATCCTTTAAATATTGAAAAGCCGCAGATATTTGCTTGAATTTTTATGCAAAAAAATAAGGAGCAATGCTTCAAGCATTACTCCTTACTTTTTTATTTGTCAGGCTTTGCTGAACTCAAGCCCCATCCCGTGCAGCCAGTCCATCGGATCAAAGATTTTCTGTCCGACTTCGAACTTGCAATCGCGGAAAGAGCCGTCAGCAAGTACCTTTTCGGCAGGTGCCGTGGACGCCTTGTAGACACACAGCACAACTTCATCGACTATGGTAGCACCGCAAACCCGAGAGAAAGCATCAACGGCACCGATGATGGCGCGAGCACTCTGTTCCTGCGTCAGGTTGCCGATAATGCCGGTTCCAAGCTCGGGAATCGCAATGCGGCAAATCGTGGCATACGGCCTCTGATTGCAATCGCCGATAATGTTGTAGACCGACTTGAAAACAGCCTCAAACTGTTCTTCAGCAGGTGCCCCGACTGTAACTACATGCCCCAGAAACAGGTTATCACGTCCACTTTCGGTCAAGAAGGTATCGCCAAACGCAAACGGCTGCTGCTGAGCGCGCTTGTCGTATGCTTCCATTCCCTTGCGCAAACCGCGGCGAACACAAGCACCGCCGACACCTCCGTATGAAGCACAATTGTTAAACTCAGGAACAACGATGCAATCAGCAAGCTCGCACGTTACATCGTCCTCAACAATTTTTACGTTGATTCCTCCTAACTTTAAAAGTCCTACTTTTTTTTCCATATAATAAAAATAACTAAATAACTAAATTTCATACTTATTATGTCTGATTTTATCAAATTAGTCAAGAAAATTTCGTTATTCAGATGGAGAATCGGCAAAACCTTATTCCTTGAATAAATCATAATTCGGGATTCGCTCAAATTTTTCTTTTAAATGCTGATAAGCTGCCGATATTTGTTTAAACTTTTCCTCAGCTGACGAATCATCTTTATTAATATCCGGATGATATTTTTTTGCCATTTT
>DEST01000091.1 GCA_002361365.1 Alphaproteobacteria bacterium UBA3307 | reverse complement strand
TAGCCTTTGTTGTAGCCTTTTTGGCGGTAGCTTTTTTTGCCGCCGGTTTAGCTTTTTTTACCTTTTTTACTGCGGTTTTGGTCGCAGCTTTTTGCATAGATATTTCGCGGGCTTCCTCCAGCTCACGTTCAGTAAAAAATCCCAGATGAATGGCATTATGCGGTTTCAACTCAGCAAAAGCCGCATCTTTATTGGCTACACCTTCACGAACTTTTTTGATTGTTGTATCAGTAGTTTGCATCAGACGGCGAATTTCTTTATCTGCAACTTCCGGATAATTGGTCATAATCCACAAAATAGCGGCCTGTTTTTCAGCACGCTGTGTCGGAGATAAAACTTTTTTCGCCTTAGCATTATGTTCACGCACATCGTTTTCCAATTTGTTGGCAACTAAATCAGCCGTGACATCATCCTCACAGCGTTTAATTTCCTCCCAACTGAGTAATCCACTGTTAACAGGACTTTTCCCCTGCATATTTGCGGCAATATCACCATCAGCAATAGCCTGAACTTCTAACTCGTGAATTTCGCAAAAACGGGCAATTTGCCTAAATGTAAGTTTTGTATTATCAATCAGCCATACTGCCGTGGCTTTCGGCATCAAAGGAGCAGACATATTTTTTATACCCTTTCAAAATAAATTATTCTATAAAGTTACCATAAACGAGAGTAATGCAATATACAAACATTTTTTTTATTTTATAAACGCAAAAAGCCCGCAAAATTGCAGGCTTGAATTTGCGCTAAACAGAAATCAGTTAGACTTCAACCCAAAAGCGGCAAATTTGCTGTTAAATTTACCGACCTGACCGCCGTTATCCACAATACGGCGAACACCGGTCCATGCCGGATGCGACTTCGGGTCAATTTCGAGTTTCATAGTATCGCCGGCTTTGCCCCAAGTCGATCTGGTCTTAACTTCTGTTCCGTCTGTCATCACATAGGTAATTTCGTGATAATCAGGGTGAATACCTTTTTTCATTTTAATCTCCAATTTAAATCTTTACATAAGTTTTTACGCATTTATACATTAAGCAATTTAAATACGCAAGTATTATTTTTGCAATTTTTAAATTTTTTTTAATTATTTAGCAACAGCTTCGGCAATTTTTTGCTTTAATGCTTCATTAGTAGCAAAGATATTGCCGCCAAGCAGTGCATTTTGTAAATTTTCTGAGCGAGTATCTGTTTCACCTACGGCAAAAACATAACCACCGGCTTCTTTTACCAACAAAATGCCGGCAGCGATTGTACACGGATTCGCATTTGTCGCCACCACAGCATCAAGCTTTCCGGCGGCCAAATATGCTAAATCAAGCGACGCAACTCCGCTGATACGCAAATGCGATGTCAGAGAGGTCAAATTTTGTAAAATTTTAGCATCGTTAGTAACGGCGGTCAGTGCTTTTTCGGCATTTTTGCAAGCCGCAACTCGCAACCGTTCGTGATTTCTGAAACCCTCCTTAAATGCTCCGCTTCCTTTTTCGGCAAAAAACAATTCATCGCTGATAGGAGAATACACTACGGCAGCCGTCACAATATTATGCTCTATCAGTGCGACCGATACCGCAAAATCAGCATTGCCGTGCGCAAAATTGGCAAATCCGTCAATCGGGCAAACGGCAAAATATGAATCTGCTTTTGCATCAAAGTTGCCGCTTGTGCAAAGTACCGGAAAACCGGATTTGATTTTACCCAGTTCTTCTTGCAAATTTTTTTGTACTTTATCATAAGCGTGTTGCGCAAATCCCTTATCGCCGTGGACGGAATTTTGCAAATGTTCCAACTCGTTAAAATCGCGCCCAAACGCCGTTGCTGTTTTTTTGACGGCATTGATTATCAGAGTCAGGGTTGGGGAAATGTATGCCATTATTTTGCTCTTTCCACATAGTTGGCTTCGGTTGTTCCTACCACGATTTTATCACCGACATTGATAAACGGCGGCACGCCGATGCGTACACCATTATCCAAAATTGCCGGTTTATAAGAAGAAGAAACAGTTTGCCCTTTAAGTGCCGGTTCAGTTTCTACCACGGTACAAACAACTTGCAACGGCAAATCTACCGAAATCGGGCGACCGTCAATATACGAAACGCGAACTTGCATACCATCTGTCAAAAACGGACGTGAGTCGCCTAAAATATCCGACGGCATAGAAAATTGCTCAAATGTGTCATTTTCCATAAAAGTTAAACCGGTAGAATCTTCAAACAAAAATTGACAATCTCTGTCTTCTACCATCAATTTTTCAACTGTATCTTCGGTTCTGAAGCGTTCGTTAGTTTTTGTTCCGGCTTCAACCTCTTTCATTTCTACTTGCATAAATGCACCGCCCTTACCCGGTTTGATGTGTACGGCTTTGGTAATGGTCCACGGCTTACCCTTATATTCGATTACCCAACCGATTCTGATAGCACCTGCGAGTTGTTTCATATTTTCATCTCCTATTTACAATTTCAACAAAGTGATTGATTTTACTTCTCTGCGCCGCAATTGCGCTTTGATGCACGCAACATAAACGAAAATTTTTACTTTGGCAACAAAAATCGTACATAAAATTTTGAAATTTCAAATATCAATAAAAAATATCCACCGAACAAACGATGGATATTAAGATGTTTTTTACGGTTTGATAACTAAAAATTATTTTGTTTCGCCGATATACATACCGATGTTGCGAGCGGCAATAACATACGGACTGTGTTCATTAAGTCCGGTTGTACCGGCACTTACTACTTCATCAAGTGTAAAAGAGGTTACCTTGCCTTCAGCAAGTGCTACCATTCTGTCAGTATGTCCTTCTGCAAGCAGACGTACAGCTTCAGAGCCTAATACTACAGCTAACCCGCGGTCAAATGTTGTCGGATTACCGGAACGCTGAACGTGTCCGAGTTTGGTTACGCGCGTTTGAAAACCTTTATAATTGGCGTTAATCAGCTTGCTCAAATATTCGCCGATACCGCCGTTAATTTTTTCACCTACCATATTCACAGCACCGGTCACGGCCTCACCGGATTCGGTCTTGACTCCTTCGGAAACAACAATCAAAGCGTGTGTACGTCCGCTTTTTTTAACCTCTTCCAACTTATTTATTATACCGCTCAAAGAATACGGAATTTCCGGCACCAAACAAATATCTGCATATCCGGCAACAGCAGCGTGCATCGCTAAATGACCGGCATCACGTCCCATAACTTCCAAAATAAGAGCTCGATGATGCGAACGAGCTGTCAACATCAAATCATCAAGCGCATTGGTGCAAGCCTGACAAGCACTGTTAAACCCGACAGAAAATTCGGTTAGCGGTGTATCATTATCAATGGTCTTGGGAATACCAATCATTCTTACACCGGCCATTTTGCAATAATTGCTGACAATACTCATACTGCCGTCGCCACCTACAACCAATACCGCATCTAGGCCAAGTTCTTTAACTCCTTCACCAAAGCGCTGAGCCAAAACTTCTGGTGCTTCTTTTACACCGGTGTTGAGTGAGCCTAAATAAGAGCCGGAAAGCCGTGGCCATGGAGAATTGGAAAAATTCGATTCGGTCAATATTTCATACGAAAGCGGTCGGTTCGTCAGACCATCTGTTCCATCATGAATACCGTAAACTTCCCAGCCATAGCGGGTTGCTGCATTAACAACTGCATAGATAACAGCGTTGAGACCGGCACAATCGCCGCCGCTGGTTAAAATTCCTACTTTTTTAATATTATTCATTTATTTTCTCCGTTTTTTGTTGTTGCAATTATCTTAAAAATAATGTATACTCTAATACAACTTTGATATGAAATTTCCACAAAAAAATGAAGTTTATGACAACTTTGTTTAAAAGAAAGGACAACGGACTACATGACAACAAACGATAAAACGGCCAAATTACAGCTCTTACTTTGTGAACTCAAATTAGAGCAACGCCACATTAATACCGATATGTCACGCTTGCTTAAACAGGGTAAGACAGTTGATTTTTTTCAGGCACGCAAGCTGAGCAGTCTTAAAAACGGATTGGCTAAAAAAATCGACAAGGTGGAAGCTAGTATCAATCCTAATATTATTGCCTAAGGTATGCATTTTTTGCTTGCAAATTTAAAAAACGTATGCTAAATAAAGCGCAATTTGTTAATTTTGTTAAACCGAAAGGGGTGATTTAAGTGGTTCAGGTTACGGTAATCGGCAACGATGTAAACCAATCTTTGAAAATTTTGAAAAAGAAAATGCAAAGAGAAGGCGTTTTCCGCGAAATGAAATTGCGCCGTTGTCATGAAAAGAATTGCGAGAAAAAAGCTCGTCGTAAGGCTGAGGCAGTACGTCGTGCGCGCAAACAGATGCGTAAGCGCTTAGATACCGAAGGTTTCTAGTCTGACTTTAAAATCATACAACCCGCCTGATTTTATGGCGGGTTTTTTATTTGCCAAACATAAGCCAAAGATTATATCATAAAATTCTAAAAACATCTTGACAGCAGAAAGTATAAGACTTATATCAACTGTCGATTAAAAATTTTTATTATATTATGAACAAAAAAATAACAGTAGATGACTTTAGAAATGCAATCAAAAGTGTAAGTTGTAAGCTTGTGATGATAAATCTCAATGAAATATCTGATGAAGATTTGCTGAAACTTGACTTTGGAAATGATTTGGTCGGATATATTGATGTCAAAAATGTGGTCGGAGAGCTAAAGCAAAAGCAACATCTGGATATGCCGATTGATATATGTTATGTTGTTCCTAACGGCACGCTAGGAGCATTGTATGAGACAATTAACCGCTATTTGTATGAAGCAGATAACATTTGATGATGTTCGTGCCACCCTGTATGAAATGAAAATACCGGCGGTTTCGAATATAGCAATTGACGAATTGCATCAAGCTGATTTTATGTCTGATTTGCAAATGAACGAGCAACAGGTTTTGACCTTTATGGTTAAAATTGAACGTAAATACCGCGTGATTTTGCCGGTAGGAATTTTGGATAGCCTACGCCGTAAAAACACGGTACAAACATTTATCATCTCGGCTAATAATCATTTGATAGACTTAGATGACTGAAAAACACGATAGGATAGATTCTTACCGTGTTTTTTTACATATTTATAATCAATTTGCGCACGGCGTACAATAAAAGGTACATAATGCAATGAGCTAAAAGAACGTATAAAAAAGCGGAGAATGAGTCAGATACGCCGTTGCCCTTTGCGCACGGCGTACAATAAAGGGTACATAAAACACCGAGCTAAAAGAACGTATAAAAAAGCGGAGAATGAGTCAGATACGCAGTTACCCTTTGCGCACGGTGTACAATAAAAGGTACATAATGCACTGAGCTCAAAGAACGTATAAAAAAGCGGAGAATGAGTCAGATACGCAGTTGCCCTTTGCGCACGGTGTACAATAAAAGGTACATAAGCGCAAAGGGTAACAAGTAGATGACCATTATCCGCTTTTTTTAGATATCAGAGATGACGGAGATGGCTATAATCTCATCCGGTTCACGCACCATACCATTGGAATCTTCTCCTTTTTTTAGCATATCCACAAATTCCATACCGGATGTAACCTCACCCCAAACGGTATATTGTCCGTCAAGCCACGGACAATCGGCATAGCAAATAAAGAATTGACTATCTGCCGAATCCGGCATCATCGCTCGAGCCATAGAAACCGTACCACGTTTGTGCGGAACACGATTAAACTCGGCTTTGAGTTTTTGACCGCTACCACCGGTGCCATCACCGCGCGGACATCCGGCTTGTGCCATAAAACCGGCAATAACACGGTGAAATTTTAAGCCGTTATAAAATCCTTGACGCACCAATTCTTTAATGCGAGCCACATGTTTTGGCGCAACATCAGGCAACATTTCTATTACCACATCACCATATTTTGTTTGCAACAGCAATGCATTTTCGGCATCTTTAACTTGATACGAGTGCTTAATTTTTTTTGCTCTGGTTTCACTCATTCCTAATTTTTTTGTTTCGTGATTTTCTAAATTTTTGGTGCTTGGTTTAGAAAGATTTTTTGTTTCGCTTTTTCCTAACAAATCAGTCATTTCAGATTCCTTCCTTTCGTTTTTTCTATGTTTTATTTAGGAAGTTATTTTGCGTTATTCAAGACATAATCCACTCTTTGTTGAGCAGAAAGTCCTTTAGGGTAATATTTATCGACATTTTTAATAACTTCTTTTAAGCCGCGGCAATTTGCAATTTGAATTGCCAATCCCGGTCTGGCATTCAGCTCCAACATCATCGGACCGCGGAATTTATCAAGCACAATATCTGCGCCCAAATATCCAAGACCGGTCATTTCAAAAGCCAGTGCACCAATCATCAGATGTTCTTTCCACATTGGTACTTGTAAGGTCATTAAGTCGGCGCCGGTATCCGGATGTGTAGCAATCGGCAAGTTATGGGAAACCGCATTATTGGCGCATCCGGTACGCATATTAAGCCCTACCCCGACAGCACCTTGATGCAAATTGGCACGTCCGTCGGATTCTTTGGTTGCAAGCCGCATCATTGACATAATAGGGTATCCTTTATAGACAATCACTCTAACGTCAGGAATTCCCTGATAGCTGAAGTTTTGAAACACATTGCTGAAATGCACCAATTCTTCAATCAATGCCGTATCGTATTGCCCACCCAAACTGTAAAGACCGCTCAAAATATTGGAAACATGTTTATAAACTTCATTAAATCCAAGTTCTTTACCTGATGCGGTAGTAAATATCCCGTTTGCAAAGTTTTTTATCACCAACACCCCTTTGCCCTGACTGCCGTGTGCCGGTTTGATAACAAATTCCGAATATCCTTCAACGATGCGCAGCAAATCCTTGACTTCGTATTGGTGTTCTATTACACCTATTTTATGAGGAGTATTTATATTGATTTTATCAGCAAGCATTTTGGTCTGCACTTTGTCATCAACCAACGGATATAGTGAACGCTTGTTGTGTTGGCCGATGATATAATAATTGCGTGCATTCATGCCGAGTACACCACGCTCACGAAGTTTTTTGGGGTTGGAAAAAATTTTGAAATATTCCCACATATTATTTTTCCTTAATCAGCGGAGCAAAACGTTTTAGTTCTACCAAACGGTATCCGGTATAAGTTCCGAGTTGCATTACCAAAATTAAAATCACCAGATTCCATTCATTAAACGCAAACATAATATGGCGAATATAGGTATTACTGATGACAAAGTATGTCAAAACAGCAACCAACGAGGTGTTTATTATTTGCTTGGTGGCATTCTGAGCGCCTTCTTCTTCCCACGTTATGGAGGCACGTTCAATAATCCACGCCGTAATAATAATCGGGAAAAATACGGCAGAGGAGGCGATTCTGATGTCATATTGATAACCGAATATCGTCAGCACCTGCATAATCAGAATCACAAAAATTACTACAGCGGAAATTCGCGGCACCAACAACAAATTAAGTCTGGTCAATAATGTACGAATCAGTAAACCGAGTGCAATAATCAGTGCAAAACAAATCAATCCGGCACAAAATCCGGTACGCACCAAAGACATTGCCACCAACATTGGCGTAAATGTACCCATTGTCGGGATACCGATAACATTGCGCAGCAACACTACCAACAAAATGCCGAGCGGAAAAATCATCAGCCATTTCAAGGTATTTTGTTCCAAAGTCGGCAAATTATAAATAGTAAAGTCAAAAACGCGGCTGTCTTCATATTTTGCACGCTTGCCGGCCATTTTAAATGAAGATACCGCCGATTGGATTACTGAAAATTTAATATCGGAATGTCTGCCGCCGACAACATCGTAAAGCGATACACCGCCGCGCTGAAATACTACAAAGTTTTTAGGCAGTCCGGCTGCTCCTGTTTCAATATTATACACCATCCACTTACCGCCTTCATAAACTTCGAGCATTAAATCTGCTGGAGCTTCACGGCGTTTTTCGGATATTTTAACACCACGAACAATGCGAGAGGCGATGTTTTTGTATGAAAGCAGATACATAATTTTTTCGGCCATAATGCGTTGCGATTTCTTTACCGGCAAAAATGTATCAACTTCCGGTTTCAGCACTTCCGCAGTCAATAATTTGATGATTTTGGCCGCAGATGTTCCCTCTTTTTGAGTTTCGGCAAGTTTCCAGATTTCTTCGACCATAGCTCTTTGTTGTTCGCTTTCGAATGTCGGTTTGGTAACTTTGGGTTTATTATAATCGCGAATTTTTCCGACCACATCTTCATTATCATACAGCATAATTCGATAATAAATATCTTGCTTATGTTTTTTGGGTGCTGATTTCATAATCATTCGGTGATTTTTTTCATCTTTAGTTATTGTATAACCTTTTGCCACCACATCTTCACTCAAAATTTTGTATTCTGCTCCCAAACGCGGTGTTGAAAGCGCTACTTCTATCGGCTCACCGGTTGGTATAAATGAAATATGAGCATCAACAGTCCATATTTCTGTGCCTTCATGCGGTTTAAAACTAAATCCCCAATGAGCTATTTTATAATATGTGGCAAAACTTGCAAAAGCTACAGCTAAAAACAAGCAAATTGCCAAAATTCCACGTACCGAGCATATCTTTTTTTTCATCACAAAGTCCTTTATAACGCAATTTTATTTTAGAGTATTGGAAATGGAAACATCGACCACAGCGCGTCCGCTCAAAATATTACGCCCGACCAATCCCTGATATTCAAAATCATGACGCTCGTTAAGTGTAAATTCGGCCACAAATGTTTCGCTGCCCATGCGGACATCCATTTCTACGGTAATGCGATGTTCTTCTTCTCCGGTACGTTTTATTCTTACACGGCGCGACAATGGTTTTTCAAAATCTGTTCTTTCTTTTGTTTCTCTATTGACAATCGTAAAGGATACCCATCTTTTGCCATCACGCTCAAAGCGCTTGATGTTATCTGCGTCAATAGATGAAGTCGTGGCTCCGGTATCAATCCGTGCCATAAAAGGCGATTTCATCGGCGGAAAATAGATTCTTTCTACAGCACCGATAACATTATTTGGGCGAATTTTTATTACTTTGGCCGGCTGAGCCGTATTAGGTACAATCCCCGGAACTACATTATTTTTTTGCGTTGCGCAAGCTGTCAACAGCCACACACATAAGCAAATCAGAATTTTTTGCATTTTATATTATCCTGTTTCAAAATTACACTTATGTATGTATCTAGCACAAACCGATGAAAAAAAGCAAAAAAAAACGACTTATGCACATAAGCCGTTTTAAAAAATCAGAAATATACATTAAATCTGAGTGAGGCAACCGTTGCATAATCTGAACCGTGGCTCAGAGCCGGATTGACATAAAGCTGAATATCCGGAGTTATTGCGGCCCATTTGGAAATTCCCCAAGTCCAATAAGCTTCAATAACGTGTTCTCCGGAATCGCTCAAAGGTTCTCCGACCGCGGTTTCGTCTATATCATTATATGCGTATGCTATTCCGATTTGGTCCAATGGGTTGCGTTCCAACGGATTATTATACACCGCACCGGCGGAATATGAATTCTTGATAGTTGCCACACTTCCGCTTACACCATTGATTCGTCCGAAAATCGCCCACTTTTTTCCGATATTTTGTTGCATATTAAGTGACCAACCGGTAGTTGATTGTGGTTGCTCATAGACGTAAGGCTGATTATATATCAATACAGAATATTGCCCCGCGCCCAAATTCTTAATGGTCGGATTGTAGCCGATTTGCCCAAAAGTCGTATAGTGTCCGTCGTGCAAATGATTAAACCGCACACTGACAGCCGAAATATTGGTGGCATCTTGCAAACCGGCAACAAATAACCAATTTCCTGGGGTTGCCTGAGCATACGCTCCTACTCCGGCATCAGCATAAGTCGCACTGCCGTTTTGCGCCAAAGCATAGTTAATAAAATTACCTTGCGGATTGTTGTTATAGTCAGTGCCGTCAAAGTTATAAATTGTATATTGTCCCAAGCCGAAAGTAAGCCAATTATATTGTTGCGGAAGTTGATAAGTATAATAAAGTGTGGCAAATTCTTGCTCGTTATCGTCGGCATCGTTTATCGGGGTTGCCACTCCGATACGATTGCCTACATCGTCGGCGTTATGATTTCCGTAAAAAACACTGGTATATGATGCATTCAAAATACCGGTGCCGTAATGATTGTCAAATGTTGTCCACGCCACACTCGGCGACAAATAAGATTGAACCGGATTATAACGTCCGTTTGGGGCGCCATGTTGTGCCAACAGAGAATAATTTATATTGTAGCTTAAGCCATAATTTTTGCTTAAATAATTCTTCATTGCGGCATAATCAGCTCCTAGCGAAGCCGCTTTTGAAGAATTTGCACACATTAAAATTCCGCACATAGCTTCAAAGAATAAACTTTTTTGCATTAGATATATCTCCCAAATGTTATAAATGTGCGGTTGATATAACTATTATTTTTATAAAAAAAAGGGGAAACATTCCCCTGTTACAATCTTTTTACAGAACTGATTATTTTTTGGTTGCCTTAACATAAGCCATCTGAGCGTGTTCATCACAATATGTTTGGCCGGTACGCACTTTTTTGCCGCAAAAACAAAAATCATCATCACGCGGGTCACCAATCGGCCAACGGCAAGTATGGCTGTCTAAATCTGTCAGTTTTATGTTCACTCCCGGCTTGCATATTTCAGGTTCGGATTCTGCTTTTGAGAAACTGCGTTGTTTTGCTGCAATAGCTTTTTCTTTTTCATTTTCTGTAACAGATAACTCTAATTCTGACGACTCTTCGTCTTTTGACTTTATCGGAGACGGACGTGCGGTCAAACACAGACGATGCACTTTGCCGACAATCGCATTCTTGGTGACCCCTAATTTTTTGGCAATTTCGTTCGCCGTAAGTCCTTCTGACCACATTTGGCGCAATTTTTCGACGCTTTCTTCACTCCAACCCATAGCTTGCTCCTTTCTTTTTTGGATGATGTACTTATAACGGATTATTTAATGACTGTCCAGTCAAATTTTAGTGCTTTATTTATTTTTTTTTATGAATTAAGATGTATCATTGTTTGCGGGAGGAATAAATATGCGTCAAATGTGGCTTGTTATATTTTGTTTTTGGAGCTTTGCGGCACAGGCTCAGCTCAAAGAATATACTCCGCTGTATGAAGTGGATTTAGACGAAGAATTGCCGATGATTTGGCGTTTGCAAAAAGAGCGCGGCAAAGCGATTTCGCGCTATAATTGGAATTATGACTTCAACTGGCATATGCCGACTGTGTTCAATTCAGATTTTAAGCGAGATATTCATACATTCGGTGCGGTGGAAAAACGGTTGAACAATCCGGATGAAGAAAGTCTGCTCCGAGATTTAAGACGGATTCCGCCGGCGCTGTATCCTTATATCGGGCCGGTATTACATACTATCCGCGGACTTTCCGGCAAAATTCTGGATTTGCCGGGGATAAAAGGAACTAAAAATAAGTTTCCGACACGAATTGCATCGGCTATGCAAGATATTCCAAACATAGAATTTACATCGCCGGAATTGTATATTTATTTGAGTCCGATGATGTGGGGAGAAGATATGCATTCGCTCGAATTTCCTCATTTGGCAAATAACACTGCGGAAGATACGCCGAATGTACGTATAAATCCGGAATTTATTTATAAAATCAAACAACGAGTCAAGGCTTCAGATTTTGGTGCCGGTAAAAAATCAGCTTATGTTTCACCGGGGTTGCGACATTTTCATGCGGATAAAAATACTCCGCTTTCCGGTGCCGATGTGGCGGCTTTTTTAAACACTTTTGATACACTGGATAAGTTTAGAAAAAACAAAGACAATGAACAACGTTTATTTATGATAGACTCGCTGATATCTTATTGGGATGAAAAAAATGGAGTGCCGAGTGCCGTAACCTTTTTAAAACAAGTTGTAAATCCGTGTCAAACTATTGTACGAAAAGTTAGATGGAGCGGTTTGCAAGCTGAATTTGCCGAAGCTATCGGTGATGATGGTTTCGGCCTTGAAGATTGGGCATATACTTGTGAAAAAACCATCAAAGCGTATCGGGTGCATAATATGCCGCAGGCCTTTATTTCCACCCTCAAATTACAGCGCAAGGGATATTATTATCAGTTTTTGGATAAAATGACTTTTGATGAAGAAGAAAGAATTCAGCAACGTTATTTTTTGGAAGCTTTTGTTCATATGTACGAAACAACTCCGGAAAATATTAAAGCAATCAAGCCTTATAACAGAAAACTGATGCAAAAACTTTATGACTTGGATATGCATTTTGCCGGAACACCGATTATTTTACCTTAAACATTTTGCATCAAGTTGAAAATTTACTTGACAAAAGCAAATAAATCAGGATATTTATGACGCATAAAAGCGATAATCCTGCGACACAGGGGAGCTAAAGGAAGAACGGGATTCGGCGGCTGACTTATTGTTTGTAAAGGCGAATCTTTATTAGAACCTTTCGGGTTTGCCCGTTACAGCTATAACAAAGAACAAAGTAAGGTGGCACCGCGACCGCAAAATCGCCCTTACGGATTAAATATCAGAATAAATGGTGTAAAAATGTTATCAAGAATTTATATTAAAGAAGTTCCGGAACACGTTGGAGAACAAGTTCTGCTTAAAGGTTTTGTGCATGCATTGCGCATTCAGGGCAGTGTTTCGTTTTTGATTTTACGCGATATTTCCGGTACTATTCAAAATGTCATTGTTAAATCAAATGCCGATGCATTCGCATACGTTAAAACGTTGTCGCTTGAATCCACGGTGGAAATTGTCGGTTTGGCCAAAAAAGACCCAACACGGGAAGGCCGTTACGAAGTGGAAGTCGAAACCATTAAGGCTTTGGCAATGAGCGAGCCGGAATTACCGATTGCAGTGAACGAAAAGAATGAAGTTGAGGCGGCAACAGATATTCGTCATCAATATCGTTTTTTGGACTTGCGCAAGCCGAAAAATATGCTGATTATGAAGCTTTCCAGCGCGTTTGATCGCTACTATCGCGAATATTTGTTTGAGCAAGGGTTTGTTGAAGTGCATACACCAAAGACGATGCCAACACCGTCAGAGAGTTCTTCCGATTTATTTGAAGTAAAATATTTTGACCGTCCCGCGTATTTGGCGCAATCTCCGCAACTTTATAAACAAATGGCAATCGCCAGCGGATTGGAAAAAGTTTTGGAAGTTGGACCGATTTTCCGAGCTGAGAAGTCATTTACCAGTCGTCACGCAACTGAATGCACCTCCTATGATGTGGAAATGGCGTTTATTAAAGACCATAACGACATTATGGAGCTTGAGGAAAATTTGATTGTTTATATTTTAACTAAAATCAAAGAGAATTATGGTGACGAAATTAAAGCAATTTACGGAATTGACGTGAATGTTCCAAGTTTGCCGTTCCCGCGTATTACTATGGCGGAAGCAAAAAAGTTGCTTGGTTCGAATGATTTTGAATCCGATTTGACATCGGAAGAAGAAAAAGCTCTTGGCGATTATTTTGAAAAGCAAGGACAAGATTTTGTGTTCTTAACCGATTTTCCGATTTCAGTACGTCCGTTCTATCATAAATACTATGAGGACAAGCCATGTACCAAATCGGCGGATTTGATTTATCGCGGATTGGAAATTACGACTCTGGCGCAACGTGAAGAACGCTATGATGTGTTGGTCAGCCAGCTTAAAGCCAAAGGATTGGGAACAAAAGATATTCAGTGGTATCTTGATTTCTTCCGTTACGGTATGCCGCCGCATGGAGGTTGGGGTTTAGGCGGTGCCCGTTTTATTATGAAACTTTTGGGTATTGAACATATCCGTGATGCTATGTTTATTTATCGCGGTGTGAACAATCTTAACCCGTAGATTTTACGCACTGTACAATCTTAAAATAAGACGGCAATGTAATAGGCATTGTCGTCTTATAATTTTAATGTTGGCAAAGATTGAAGTTATCTGTTTAAATCAGCCTTGTAAGTCGAACTACCACAGAGTCAAACATTTCTGAAGTTAATACGCCGGTGTTGATATTGTAACGTGATGTATGATATGAATCCAGTAAAATCAAATGATGTCTGTCGAGTAAATGTTCTGCCCCATGCGCAAATTTATATGCCGATTTTTTATACCCGAGCGCTTGCAATACCGCACCGTGCGATACCAAACCGAGCGAAAGAATCACTTTTAAGTTTTGCATAGCGGCAATTTCTGCTTGCAGAAAAGGACGGCACGCTTCTACTTCATCGGCCGTTACTTTATTTTGCGGCGGAACACAGCGCACAGCATTACTCACGCGCACATTTATCAGCTCAAAGCCGTCATTTTTCAGCTTACCGTAATTACCGTGAGCCAAACCGTATTTTTTGAGAGCCGGATACAAAATATCTCCGGCATAATCGTTGGTAAAGGGTCGGTTGGTCTGATTAGCTCCATTTAGACCGGGAGCTAAACCGACCACCAAAATTTGTGCATCAATAGGCCCGAAAGATTCCACCGGTGCGTTATGATAATGTGGATATTTTTGCCGATTTTGCTGCCGAAATTCAGCCAATCGCGGACATTTTGCACATTCTAAAGACGGACATTTAAGCATCATTTTTCTCCTTTTTTATCTTATCATAAAAGTGAAAATTTGCGCTGTCTACTTTAAATTTGTGTTTTTACGGTTATATACACTTTGCCAATAACAAAATTTTTAAACATTTATAAATGGAGAAATGAAAAATGAAAAAATTTTTATTACTTTCCGGCGCAGCAATGCTCTTTTCGGCAAATGCCCAGGCAATGAATCACACAAATTGGTCGGAAATCAAGCCTTATATCGGTGCAGAATATGTTTATTCCAAAGCCAAGCTCGGTGGTTCTGCCGGCGGAATGAAAGATAATTTCAATTCTGCCAAAGGCGATTTAGGTATGGAATTATATCATAATATGTATGCAGAATTTTCGTATCAGCAATCTTGGCAAGTGAAGGATAAGTATGCTTCACCGGAAGGACAATCGGTCAAACAACGTTTTGCGGCTTATGCTATGGATTTATATGGTAAATTTCCGATTATGTGCAGTAATTTAGGTTTTTTGTTGACCGGCGGTGCCGCTATTTATGACGTCAAACAAAAAAATCTGCCGGACGATTCGTTTATGCGAGTGGGATATCGAGCCGGTGCCGGTTTGCAGTATGATTTTAATAATCACTGGTCAGCTCGCGCCATCGGTCGTTATTCATATGTCGGGGCAGAGCGCTTAAATAACTTCAAAGAAGTTGCGGTCGGTATGCTGTATCGGTTTTAAACAACGCTTGATTTTATTTTGACGCCAACAAAGAGCTATTCGTTACGAGGTTTAACGGATAGCTCCTTTTGTTTTTTCTTCTCCCGAGCTCGTTCCAACGCACGATATAGCGCCGGCCGCATAAATTTTCCCTGCCAAATACCGCGCTTTGCTGATTTGGCATTTTGCTCGGCAGCGGTATATTTTTCACTGCGATAACTCATGGCATATCCGGCATAAACCATAGCTTGATTAAGCGAAATATCATCGGCAAAACATTCGCAAACTCGGCGATTATAAATATCCGGTTTCGGCGCACAATCACACCGCACATCGGCTTCAACCAACAAATCGGCAAGATATTGCAAGGCTTTTAAGCCGCAGGCGTATTCGAAACCGTCGGCAGTATAACAATTTTGGGTAAATTCCGGTGCATCAATACCATCAAGCCGCAACCGCTGTTCTCCGAGCAACAACGAATCACCGTCAACTGCCGTATATTCCTGTGCCGGAACAATACTGCTTAAAAATATAAAAATCACTGTGCAACATATCAGTTTTTTCATCATAATTTTAATTTAGCGCATAAATTTTTTTCGTGCAAACATTATTTTATTTACTTTTCATTCATACAATCCTGTTATTGTAGCCTAAAGAACTGTAAGCTTATAAGATAAAAGGTATCGCGATGATAAAAAAAATAGGATTCCTCACTATATTCGGATTGTCTGTATTATACACACAATCTGCCCATGCATTGTTTGAAAGTTTGTTCAGCGCCGACCCAAGTAAAGAAGTGATAATGTCGCCGCAACCTGAAAACGGACCTGTTTCAAATATTCCGCCGGCAGTATATCCGCAACAGATGAAAATGCCGACTTCGGTTATTGTTTGTCGTTCAAAACAGTGTGCACCGGCTAAACTTTCACAATCCAAAGAATTTATTTATAACACTTTGTTGCATATGTTTGACAGTAATGCTCGTGAACGTGCGCAAATTTGCGAAGGACATTCTACAACCCACGCTTGTACGGAAGAATATGTTTCTGTGCCGATTACAGTAGGCGTAACGCCGGCATATATGTATATTGACAGTGTAGACTTGACTGATGTTTCAATCAGCCAGCAAAATACAATGGCTCTGGAACTGATTTTAAACTGGGGCATCAGTTATAACGGACAGATTCCGACTTGTAGACCGAGCAAAACTTTACTTTATGTCAAAGATGTGAACAATGTAATTATTGAAGATAACGGTTATAATTGCCGAATGACCACCATCGGTTCAAGTTTGATAAAAACAATGTTTGCCATTGACTATATTGATATGGACTATGGCTATATCGGCGGATTTTATTCCATCGGGCTTTCCGGTCCGGCTTATGGCGGCGGTAACGGTTATATGATTATTCGTATGCCGAAGGATATTTACAGCGGCAACAAAGATTATACTCCCGAATCTAATGGCAATATCAATGCAGCACCGCTTGCGGGAGGTATTTCTCCGACCACGCAATATCCGACAGCGGGACAATATATTTATGATGCAACAACCAAGCAATTCCGTCCGCTTTCGGATTATTCTCGCGATTCTGATGAAATGACCATTGATACACGTCCCAGCTCCGGTGATTTAGAACTCAAAGAACCTTTGGCACCAAATGTGGAAACAATTATTCATTATAATCATCCGGCGCAAATGTATGATGAAATCAGAGCCAAAGATGCGGCAAAAGCTAAGGCGGACAAGTTGGAAGAAGCACGTCAGAAAAATCTGGAAGAGTGGAAAAAACATCTCGAATCCGAAGCGGTGGATTTTGGCGGAGCTAAGGTATATCCGATACCATCTACCAACAAGATTGACAAAACAGCTAAGCAGCCTACGCTCAAAAACAAACTTAACAAATACAATAAAAAAGCGTCCAGTCGACGTTTTGAATAAAATTGAACAATGTTTTTACCTCCGGAAAACCGTCTGTGTGACAGGCGGTTTTTTTGTATAAAATTTTTCTTGCAATTTGGTAAATGATGTGTTAATATCAATTTTGCAAAATTACCGATTAAGATTATTATTAAGAAAAGAGAAGTATTATTTTTTCTCTTTTCGCAGGTGATTTTTCATATGCAAGAACGTTCCGATAACACGGCTTTTTTAAGTCGTTGTTCGGCCTCTCGAAATATACAGAAAAAATCATACATACAAACAAAAACCCAAAAAATTATGGAACAAGGTTTGAGAACAATTTTCAAGTGGATGATGGGCGTTTTCGCCTTCATCGTGTGTGTAAGTGTAATCTCCTGTCAGGACGACTACCGCGCAGAGAAAGTAGTAGAGCAGTCGATAGATTCTACCGAGAATCCCAAAGTTCCCGGATATGTCTATGAGACGGAGCTCAAGCACTACATCGACACAGCCCGCAAGGTTGTGGTAGAAGACCAGATGATTTCTGGTCTAAAGATTTGGCGCACTGCCGATGGCGTGAAGGTTGAGAAGATTCTCGACAATCAGGCTGACCCACGGGTTGATGCCTACAGCCGTTTGGCACGCGAAGACTACAATATCTCAGCCGACCAGCTGGATATTTTGCCTCTCACGGAGCGCATTGCCCGCAAGGACGAAGTGCGTGATTCTGATGGCGTAACGCGCTATGAACTCGACACTGTCTATTATGATTTTCCGGATGCTCAGGTAAAGAGTATTCCTATCAAAATCACCAATAAGACAGTGACCGTGGCGAATTATGTGTATTTTTATGCATCATTAACGTTTGACCACGCAGAGTTCGTGCATTTGAGAAACACGCTGATTTCGACGCGTGCAACTCAAATTCGCTCGACGTATCGGACAGAGTACAAGACCAACTTGTACTTTAAAGAGACCAACGTGGTCAATCCAAGGATGATTGTGCTTCCTATTTATGCTTATACCACACGCTACATCGTTTCTGATGACGAGGTAGTTAAGGTGTATGCGGAAAATAAGACCCGCACACTACTGGATACACTGACTGAGCGTTGTGCCTTTGACCGTGTTACCGTTTACAAATCCGGTGATGTGGTGCGCGATAATATCAGCACCATTTTGTACCACAAGGTAAGCGGTATTGATCCGTACAGCAAAGAAGTTTCCAACTTTGAACATCGGCTGAGGAGCGTCAATGATGTCTTTAACGGTACCGAAGTGCAGAACCGTACAGACGGCAACTGGACTATGTGGCAAAGGGTTGACAGCTATTCCGCCAACATTGAAAACGGTGTTGCCGCCGATAAGGTGGTGACAGACTATTCTCTGATGCACGAAAGAACGGTGTACAAAGATGACAGTCTGACTGTTGACTTTGGATATGAGGATTTTGCTGTGGCAGAAAATGGTACAACCGTTACGCCGCGTGTTTCTGACCGTCCGTCCTACGACGAGGCTTTGCTGGATAACCACATTGTTGCAACATATATCGGGCGTCCGCATAATGCGAGCGAGATAGTATGGCTCTACAAGTTGACCAAGGCTGTAACAAAGTACGAATTTGAGAATCCATCGCTGATTGTCTATCGCGACTCGGTGGTTGGTAATATCGATTTCGTGCGTACGTTTAATGATGGTACTGTGGAGCGAATCCACGACCACATCAATCAGCCCAAATCGCTTGTCTGCAACACGAATTGGGAATCGGTGCAGCGGGTGGCAACGCAGGTGACTGACGATAAGGTTCAGGTCAATCTTGTATCGGCCGAAAACGCATCTGAAGGTTATTGGCGTTTCCAGAGGCAGAATCGTACACTTTCGGCTTATGCCACATTATATGATGGTAATGCCAAGCTGAATTCGTGGACGAGCATTGTGCCGAATACATTTGTTTATACCCGTGAGGGACAGACTTATGCATTTAAGGAAATCGACTTTGCCGTTGCTCAAAATGGTGCGTCGCTCAATTTGCGCGGAGAAAATGGCGGCTTTACGCTGTACGACTACAAGGATAACATTGCAGTAACGTATGGCACAGATGTTCAGGCTTCTACCGCCCCCGGTTTGGTGAAAATCAACGGGCAAGAGGTTGTAGGCTATGATATCAGAAACAAAAAGCTGACCATCAATCCGGAAAACATTGTGGCAACGTTGGACTTTGTGACAAAGTTTGCCAACGGCACTGAAAGCAAAGAGCCAGTTAGCAAGGAGTTCCCGCGCTCTCTCACGCCGACTACCAATTGGAAGGCATACGAGAACAGTGCTCAGGAAACAACCCTTGACCCGCAAGTAAGCTCGATGCAAAAGCAGACCAGACAGGAAGGTGAGTGGTATTGGGATGAGGAAACTCGTACCATTGCCGCTAACGTGCAGCTTGCAAGCTCATCGCAGTTCAACGGCTGGACATCGGTTGACCCCAACAATATTCGCTTTACCCGTGAGGGCGTTATGGCGGATTTTGGGACTCTTAACTTTTCTGTGATTAAGGTTGCCAGCAACACTTCGCTTGTTTCTTCCGAGGCTTTGCAGGATACTTATGCCTATAACAACACCATCAGTGTCAGTTACGGTTCGAGTGCCTACAATACCAACACCAAGTCGTCATCGGATCCCGGTACGATTTATGTGCAGAAAGAAAAGCAGGTGACGGGACACGAGTTCCGTAATCCGCAGCTCGTTATCAGTGATGATAATGTTACGGCTTCGTTGACATATGTGACGTTGTTTAACGACGGCACAGAAACAACCGAGGCTGTGAGCAAGGTGTTCTCTCGCGGTTTGACACCCTATACCAATTGGACGTCTACCGAAAAGAACAACACCGCGGTAACAAGTGTTGCCAGCATTATCCTCTCTATGACCAATCAGGTTGTGGACGGAAACTGGGCGTATTCTAACGAAACGCGCGATATTACGACCACCGTTACGCTTTCGAGTTCTACTCAAAAGAACGGTTGGACCAGTATCGACCCGAACTCTATTAAATATACCCGTGATGGGAAAACCTATGAGTTTGGCAATATCAGTTTCAACGCTACCGAAGCCGGACAAAACGTAGCTCTGGTCGAATCTGAGGCCTTGCAGGACAAGTATTCGTATTCCGATAAGATTAATGTTTTGTTTGGTAGCAATACCAAATCAAGCACAGCTCCGGGCGCGATTCTTGTACAAAAGGCAAAGCAGGTCACCGGCTATGAGTTCCGCAATCCGGAGCTTGTTGTCAGCAATGACTATGTCACGGCATCGTTGACATTCGTCACACTGTACAACGATGGTACTGAGGATAAGGACCCTGTCAGCAAGCAGTTTGCCCGTAGTTTGGAACCCTACACCGATTGGACTTCAACTGAGGCTAACGCCAATGAGCAGACGAGTTCTGCCACTGTGTCGCTTGTATCGAGCAATCCGCAGAATGACGGAGAATGGAGTTATGTGAACAATACACACCGTATCAATACAACCGCCACGCTTGCCGGTTCAACGCAAACAAACGGTTGGAATGCAGTGGAGCCGAATGATATCGTCTTCACTCGCAACGGTCAGCAGTATAAGTTCAACAAGCTCACGTTCAACGCAAGCGAATCCGGTCACGGAACAACGCTAGCAAGCTCGACGGCTCTGCTTGACATCCATAATTACGTTGACCAGATTACCGTTACTTACGGAGGCAATTCTAAGTCTTCGTCGGCATCGGGTAAGATTAACGTGAAAAAGGACAAGCAGGTTACCGACCACGAGTTCCGCAATCCGCAGCTCGTTATCAGCGACAACAGCGTTAAGGCTTCGCTGACATACGTCACGAAGTACAACGACGGTACTGAGGATACTGAGGCTGTTTCAAAGGATTTCCCGCGCAGTTTAACCCCGTACACAAACTGGGCATCAACTGAGCAGAATTCCAATGAGAGCACAGGTTCCGCCAGCGTAAACCTGAAGTCTAGCTCGGCACAGAACGACGGCAATTGGTCTTATGTCAAGGAAACCCGCGATATTACGACTATTGCTACGCTCAATGCCACCAAGCAGACCAACGGTTGGACCGCTGAAGACCCGAACACCATTAAGTACACCCGTGATGGTAAAACTTATGAGTTCGGCACAGTAAACTTCAGTGCTACGGAAGCAGGACACAGTGCTACACTCAAAAACGAAACTTCCACTTTGGCAACTTATGACTATGTTGATAAGATTAACGTGACATTTGGTGACAACACTAAGTCGTCAACGGCTCCGGGAACGATTAACGTCGAGAAGGAGATTGTCATCACCGGTTATGAGATTTCCAATCAGAGGATTGTGGTTGAGCAAGGAAATGTAACGGCATCTCTGACTTATACTACCATCTATTCCGATGGTACAAAGAAGGATGAGAACCTCTCAAAGGTATTGCCGCGCAGTTTCCGTGTTTTGACCAACTGGTCTTCAACTGAGCAGAATGCCAACGAAAGCACAGGTGCAGCCACCGTTACCCTGACAAATTCAGCCAATAAGACCGATGGTGATTGGAGTTATGTAAGCGAAACCCGTAACATTAACACCATTGCCAAGCTTAATGGCTCAAATCAGGATAACAAGTGGGAGTCGGTAGACCCGAACAGCATAGTCTTTAGCCGCAACGGCAAGAGCTATGATTTTGGTACGTTGACATACAACGCCACCGAAACCGGTTCGGATGTCAAGCAAAAGAGCTCGGACAATAATGAAACTGTCTATAGCTATACCGATAATATTTCGGTTGCTTATGGCTCAAACAGCTTCAACAGTTCAGCTCCCGGCACCATAAAGGTTGCACAGCCGTGGAATCCGGACTTCCCTGCCGGTTATGGTAAGTTCAAGTCTGTTGCTGTGACAGCAACTCAAAATGAAGACCGTAATACTTGGGTTTATGCCGTGAGTGTTCATTTTGATAACGGTACGTTGCCGCTGATTATTCGCCAGAATGCCAGTGCTCCGGATCCAATCAATAATGATTCGTTCACCACATCAACCGACAGTAGGCTGAATAGTGCTTATTACGTTAAGTCGCGCGGTACATGGATTAACGCCATTGCCAGTGACGAATCTAAGCATATGGCTTGGAAGGATGTCAACGGTGAAACCGCCGGTATCCTCGTGTATAGCACTGCCACGGTATGGGGTTGGGATGATGGACATCGCTCGGGAGGTCATCCGACTGTCTTTACCGAAAAGTATAGTGCCAAGTTGTCTAACAACAACACTGTGCTGACGATTTATGACAGTAACGGAAAGGTCTTTGCGACCTATAAATCTGCAAGATAACCTCTGCAAGATAACCTGCGAAAACTATTAAGAAACAGCGCCTTCCTTTTAGGGAAGACGCTGTTTTTTTGTTTAAATTCTAAATAAAATATGATTTAAAGCTCAAAATCTATTTGTTAAGTGTCAGATACTTGCTATCGTCAATAATCACAAAATCGGCATTAAGCGCAGAAAAATCACAATCTTCTTCAATTTGCGCAGCGTTTTGAATTAAAAATAACTCGGCATACCAATCAAGTAATTGTTTATTATGGGCAAATCCGTCTTGCCAAAACTTAAAAATCACAAAATCAGGCTCACATTCACTAACCAACATCGCTTCGTGACGGCGGTTGCGTGACACAATACCAAGAATAGCCTTAGGCGCTTGTTTTTGCACGGCTTTAATCATTTTTACCGGATTTTCAACTTTAGAAGTATCTAAAATAAAGCCGTCGGCAGCAAATTTTTGATAAAATTCAACCGCTTTTTGCCCTTCGGTTAAAACCAACTTATTGGCCGTATGTGCAGCCTGAATAAATTCGGCAGCAAAATTCTCCGATACCGAACACGGCAAAATAAAACAGCCAAGTTCCTGACAATCAATTAAATTTAAATTTTCTTGCGTAATTCTGATGATAAAGTTTTGCATTTTAAAAATCTTTGTGTTACGAATATTAAATACAGACTTATTATACAACAATTTTTAGCAAAAGGAAGTGTTTTTATTATGAGTATTGAAAATATGGAACAAAGTACCGGCGCACTAAATCGTTTGAGCAGTGCAATTGATGAGTTGGCGGAGATGATTCGCCGGCAAAAAGAAAAATTTGCGCAAGAAATTGAGGCGCAAAAGGCTGAAACCGAAAACGCTCGCGCCCAAAATGCCATATTGGAAGCGCAGGTGCAAACACTTACTGATGATGCCGAAAAATTAAAAGTTGAGCTGATTGCGGCACAAAATAATACAGAAGCAGCCGACAGAATTAAGGCACTTGAAACAGAGGCAGAAGGGCGAAACAATAAAATCAGCGGGTTGCAAACGGAAGTTCAAAATTTAAATACGGCACTTTCTAATCGTAAAGCACAACTTGAAGAACTGAACAATAAAAATGCCGAATTGACGCAAAAATTGACTGAGGCGGAGAGTAAAATTGCCGAATTTGAAACTTCTGCCGCGGCAGACAGTAATATTGCTGCTGATTTACAGGCTCGTTTAGATGAAGCCTTGGCTAAAAATGCAGAATTGGAACAAAAATGTCAGGTTTCCGAACAAAAAGTGTCGGATATGCAGCAAACAATCACACAAACAACCGCGAACATTGATGATGTTGTCGCCAGATTAGAAAAGGTTTTAGAAGAAAATGGGGCAAGTGACAATAATAATTGATAAGCGCGAATATGCAATCACCTGCGGAGATGGGCAAGAACAGCATATTATGGAGCTTGGACGCTTTTTAGATGAAAAAGCCAAACAATTTTTTGGCGGTTCTACCTCGATTAACGAAAATATGAAGTTGGCGATGCTCGGCTTGTTTTTGGCAGATGAATTATCGGATTTGAAATCCGGTAATCTAAATGCCTTTACTCCGCAAGATGTGCGCTATCTTGATGCTCAAACCGCTAAAAAAATCGATGAACAAACTGCGCGTTTGCAACAAATAACAGAAAACAATAAATAATGTTTATTGCTTTTTTAATAATGAAATATGCCGACTTAGGATAATAGAAAGCATTAAGCTGAGTTTTAGTGCGAGCATAATTGTCGGTGCTGACAGTGCCCGATTTTTTCTTTTGACAATTCTAAAAAATTACTCTAAATTTAATTTGGTGCAAGAGATTGCACCTAGGGCGTAAGAACTCTAACCTTAAAATCAGATAGTCGTGTGAGCATATACGACTTAAATATATATGCCGGCATTTGTCCTTTGGGGGCGGATGTCGGCTCAATAAGGCTATATGCCAAATAGGCCGAGCCGGTTTTTTATCTGATTTAGGTACGGTTTCTTAACATCCGCCCGCTGTTTTTAATAACGCGGGTTTTTTTATTTGTTTACATAAAAAAGGAGAAACTATAATGTCTGTCAAAACAAATGCCGTCATAATTTCAGCAATTTTATTATCGGCTTGTGGTACAATTTTCAGCGGTTCATCACAAAGTATTACCTTTGATTCTAACGTAAAGGGAAATATAGAAATTTATGCCAACGGAGCGCTGGTTTGCACTCAAACTCCTTGCACGGTAGATATAGACCGAGTTTCAGGCCCAATGACTATTCTTGCCAAAGCCAAAGGTTATGAAGATGCCGTAATGCAAGATAAAACCAAAATAAATCCGGTATTTTGGGCTAATATTTTTTCAATTTATCCGACAGGCTCATTAACAGATTTTGCCACCAGTGCAATGTGGAAATACAGCCAAGACGGTGTTTATATCAATATGCGCCCGAAAGAAAAGCAAAGTGTACAAAACAAGCGGTTTGAAAAAGATTCCGATATTCGTCGGTTTGCGCTTTATAACTATAGTGAGCTTAAAATCGGCAATCCTGAATATTTATCGGCACTGGAAATTTTAAGCGCAAAAAATGAAAATGAATTGGAGGCAATCATCAACCGCAGCAACACGGAAGTAGAATTGGCGCACAATTTAACCGAGATATAGTTTTTTATAAAAAATACTTGCAAAGCAAAGATTTTTGTTGTAAAACGCATTTACTTTCGGCACCCCTGGAGGCTGAAAGCGTGTTAATTTTATGAAGGAAAAAGAAAATGACAGAATATACTTTTAATGCTAAAAAGCGTGAAAAAGCAGGTAAGGGGGCAGCTCGTGCTTGTCGTCGTGAGGGCCGTATCCCTGCAGTGATTTATGGCGGAAAAAAAGATGTTGTACTGATTAGTCTTGATCCGGTTGAAGTAGCAAAGGCTTTGGATTTGGCTGATTTGTATCAATCGGAGATTATCATTGATATAGACGGCAAAAAAACTAAGGTGGTTTGTCAGGATGTTCAATTTCACCCTGTTTCAGATGCACCGATTCACGTTGATTTTATGCGTAAATAAGAGGCAAAAATGTTTTTGGTGGCGGGCTTGGGTAATCCGGGTGCGGAATATGCAAATACTCGCCATAATGTCGGATTTATGGCGGCTGATGAGATTCATCGCCGCTATAATTTTTCGCCGTTTCGCGCAAAGTTTAACGGCTTGATTGCCGAAGGCAATATAGAAGGCGAAAAAGTGTATCTCTTAAAGCCGCAGACATTTATGAATCTTTCCGGTAACAGCGTAGTGCAAGCGGCAAACTTTTATAAAATTCTGCCGCAAAATATTATTGTAATTCATGACGATATGGATTTGTCTACCGATAAAATGAAAGCCAAACTCGGCGGCGGTTCGGGCGGACACAACGGTATTAAAAGCATCGATTCGTGTATTACGCCGAATTATAACCGGATTCGCATCGGGGTCGGACATCCGAATACCAAAAATGCAGAAAGCGTAGTAAATCACGTTTTATCCGGTTTTTCTAAGTCTGATAAAGCAAATGTTGAGGCAAATATTGATTTGGCAACAGAACTTTTGCCGGTTTTACTTAAAAAAGGTATTGCCGAATTTTCTAATCAGCTCGGTATGAAATTGGCAAAAAAATAATTTTAAGCAGTTTTGAATTTTTTTCTAACATTTGATACCATAAATTGAAACAATTGATGCTTTGTACGCTTTATAAATTAAAAAAAACTCCCAACCTTTAATCACAATAAAAAAATGATTGCCTAAACAAATTTTATGGCAATCGCTAAAGATGCGGAAAAAGCTCAAGATTATATGCATTCATATTCTCTTTTTAGTTGTATTTATTAAAATATATAGATAACCTTTAATATTATAAAATAAATTAGTCAACTAAAAAGTGTAAGAATAAAAATAAACAAGTTTAATAATGCGCTATGATTTATAACCGGTTGATATGCACAATATAACAGATTTGCATTTGACTTGTGTCGGCTTAAGCAATAAAATAAAGCATAATTAGGCTTAACGGAGGGATTTTATGATGCGTAAAAAACTTTTGATTGCTTTGGTTGTGGCAATTGTCATTGGATTAAGTGTTGAGCAAATGTTGCGCTCTAAGTCGCCTCAATTAAAAATATCTGAAACATCTGTTTCAAAATCTGATACTACGCAAGATGTAGCACAACTTTCCGCCGATGGTGATGCTGATGCACGTAGATTTACCGGCAAAATAAATATGAAACAGTGGCAATATAATGAATCTGATAAAGTTTATTATCAGCTTGGAATTCCCTACTGTGGCAACCCTAAAGATGCCGATTTGGCAAAAATGGCAATATTTGTACCGGAAAAGTTTTTGAATTGTACAGCCAATGCCGCACAAAAAACATATTCGTGCAAACCAAACAATGCGGCTTCGGTTAATTTTTTTACCATTCATACCGCACCGATTGTGTTGCCGATAGAAACTGTGGATTATCAAAAGATTCCGGCACTTACGGAGTATCAAAATGTTAGTGACTACACCAATGCCGGAGCAGTTTATGTACATATCGGAAGCCGCGGAATTGAGGCATCGGCACCGGCGATGGTGGCGGATTATAAAGCTGCTATACGCTTTTTACGTTATAACAAAGCCAATATTCCGGCAAATACGGATTTGATTTTTACTTTCGGAGTAGGTGCCGGCGGAACCATCAGCTCAATTTTGGGCGCAAGTGGAGATAGTCCGCTTTATTTGCAATATCTAGAAAATATAGGGGCAATAATGTCCGTCGGAGATTCAGTGCGCGGCGTTATGACTTGGTATCCTACGGTAGATTTTGCCAGCGAAAATGCTGCGTATGAATGGGGTATCGGTTTTGCCCGCAAAGGAATATCTCGTGCCGAACATCAGCTTTCGGTAGCTTTGGCACGAGATTATGTAAATTATATCAATAATGCCGGAATGCTTAACAAGCGTAGGCAACCGATGTTTTTGCAATATTCTGAAAAAGGGACATATTTGGCAGGACCGTACTATGATTTTGTGCAGTCAACCATTGAAGATGCATTGACTGTATTTTTACGTAAAACACCGTTTCCGTATACGCCTCCGCGCCGCAAATATGTGTTTGGCAAAGGGTATGTTGATTCGGTGGCCGAACTCAATTTGCAAGGAACATTTTTGACTGTTCGCCAGTATGTTAAGGCTTTAAATGAAAAACGTCCGTGGGTTAAATATGACTATAACGAACGTTTTGCTACGATTCGCTCGGTCGAAGATTTTGTCTTTTCTTTTAAACCTGTAACGCAAAATATCGCTTTTTTTGATAATCCCGAGCGCAACACAATCGCAAATAAATTATTCAAAACAGAAGAACATCTCGGCTTACATTTTGATGAAATGTTGGCAAAAGCTATGCAAAATACTCCAACGGCAAAAAATTATGCGCAAGACTTAATTACGCAAGATGCTTTGGGGGTTGTGTTGCGTAATCGTCGTGATATGTATTCGGCGTTATATTATTTGATGCCGTCGTCCAAAGGATATGGTACATCTAAAGTCGCACCGTATTGGCGTATTCGCGGAGGTTTTTTGCAATCAGAAAATTCTATGACTGACGAAATCAATTTGTATTTATTGCTTATTGGACGGCAAGGCGTGCGGTATGTCGATTTTGAAATGTTTTGGGCGCAAGAACAAACAGATTTAAACACCGACAATACCGTTTCACCGAAAACCGTGATAAAAATGTTGCAAAAGACTTTACAAAGTGAACACGGAGTTTTGTGATTAAGCAATAAAACACAGAAAATTATTGCTGTGGCATTGATAACAAAAATTGCCGCCATTCTTTGCCATTTATCAACAATGTTTTGGCCATAGCCTGATGCTTTGCGCGGTAGGAATAAACAACTTCAAACAGCATATTTTCATCTCCTGAACGGAATTTTCTAAATAGTTTATCCAGTTCCGATGCTGATTTTTCCGGTACATAAAATCTGCACTCTCGCCCCCAACGAGCATCAGTGCAAAAATCTTCCTTAGGGCAAACATTGTCGACAAATTGAGTGCAATCGGTTTTATCCCAGTCAATTTGATACTGAATATAATGACCGGAAAGCAAATCTCGTGGGTCATATCCCTGTATTGCCACTTTTACTTCGGAACCTCTTTTTTGCTGCACGGCAAGAAAAATAGTCCATATTACCAGACACACCAACGGCAAGAAAAATAATCCGCCCCAAAATTTTTTAGTCATTAAAAATCTCCATTCCCTTAATATATTTTGATGTTTTTCTCAAAATTTCAATCAGTCCCCATAACAACAAACCGCCGATAACAAAACCGACACCGGTTGTCAGCAGATTGCCAAAACAGCTCATAAAAATCAAGAAGATATATAATTCTGCAGCAAAAGCGTTGCGTTTGAATGCGTTGGCATCTTGAGCGCGTACAGCCAGTGACATTCTGAATGCCAAATACGCCAAAACCAAAATATGGGCTATAGCGGTTAAAATTCCGTGTTTTGTATCCATATAGAAAAATCCGCAGAAAAACACGGCCCAATATGCGCTAATAAGGCATAACGAGCTGAAAGAAGTTGCTAATACTGTGTATTTATTGACGTATCTATCAATTTTTTGAGCGGCATAATCAAGCACAGTATAAAATGTTGTGACGCATAATGTAATAGGAATTGCATATTTTTCAAAATCTAAATCCTTCAACCACGGGAATATTCGCAACAGCCAGTTGATGAAAGAGCCATCAATTATACCGCTTAAAAATAAGCAAATCCACACGGCATTCAACACAATAGACCGACTGCAAAATACATACGGCAATCCTAAAACAGTCCAAAGCAATACAAATGAATGCCAACCGCCCTCTAAATTAAAAGTTTGCCCGACTAAACCAATAATTCCGGCAATCATTAAAAAGCACAACAGCAAGAACATTTCTTGCAGCCGACTGTTCGGACGTTTCAACTGACAATATGCTCCGCCAATAAACAATGCAAACAAGGAAAATGCGCCCACAATGCGTAATATATTCGGCAGTGCGTCCCAGTTTGCGGCGATAATCAGACAAATTCCCCAGCCGATAAGAATTCCGACAATAGAAAAGGAAAGTTTCAAAAACAAACTACCATTATGTGACTTTTCATATTCTTTTATATTTGCGCTTTGTTCGGCAGTAATCAGGTCATTTTCAACCCATTTTTGTAATTTTCTTGCTAAGGACATTTTGACCTCACATAAAATCTTAATAACAATAACTATCAACACATTAGCAGATATTTTTTACATTTTCAAGCATTTATTTCTTTACATTTTGACAAAAAAGATATAGTATACGTTCTACAAACCAAATTTTTATACAGTTATGAAGAAATTATTTTTATTTATGGTCTGCACAATAATGTTGTGTACATCTTGTAACAAAGAAGATGAACCTTGGGCAAACGAACCGCCAACTCCGGAACAAACTGTTCGTGATATGGTTACCAACGAAAAGTTCCAAAACTTGATTATTGAGCGAATGTTCAACATCAAGATGCGGCGTGCGTTAGTGTATCCGTTTCAGGTGAATGTTATGCAAATGAGTAACGGTAACTGGTATTTTCTTTTGAAGTACAAGTATAACCAAGACCTTCACGTCGGGGATAAGATAAGTTTTTCCACTTATTCTTTTTCTCCCAATGAAATTGCTTCAATCAATGGTATTTCTCTCGGGGACGGTTCGGATTCCGGAGAAGATAGTCCTAATCCGGGAGCCGGTGAATATTGGGTTGCTTCTGACCCGATTGAAGCTCATGTAAAGAGCTTGTTTTCAATGAAGGTAATTTATGGTGTTCCGTTTATTGCTTTTGATTCTCAATTCATTGAAACGACGGAAGGAAATCTTGTGTATGTAAAAAAACTGAAACTCAATGTTTCTTTACAGCCAGGAGACCACATTGTTTACAATGTTTATTCTTGGGCGCCCAATGAAATTGTGGCAATAAAGAAACTGCGGTAGAGTGTAAAAAGGGAATCGTTGTCTACCAACGATTCCCTTTTTTTGAGGAATATTATTCGTATTTATTCAATCTGATTCTATTAACGAATTGTATTTTTAATCTTTTCTACAATGATTTTAGCCACTTTTTTGCCGGATGCCAGTGCCTCCACAACGGTAGAACTACCATTAAGAAAATCTCCGGCGTAAAAGATATTTTCCGTTTCTGCTATATCATGCAAACGTGTTGAGCCGAGAGCCGTTATCGTTAAAGCAAAATTCGGACGCGGTATTTGTGTTTGCGGAATATCTGCCAGTTTGCCATCAGTGGTAAATTGGGTTTTACAAGTATAAAGCGTAAGATTATTTTGTTGCTTTTCGATTTTGGTAACCCGTGTCATTGTACTTATATCTATTTGCTGTTCCAATAAAAGTTTGCGCTCGGCGTCGCTAATGCGCATATCGCTCAATCTCCGGCGTACAAACATTTCGACTTGCGTTGCTCCGGCTTTTGCTGCTGTAACAGCGCAATCAACTGCCGCAGCTCCGCCGCCGACAACTGCAACTTTGCCGTTGGTTGCATATTTTTCCGGTGTCTGCAAATATGCTGTATAATCCGTTGCCAGATTTTCTCCTTCTATTCCGAGAATGCGGCTTTTTTGTTCTCCCGTTGCCGCTATAACGGCGGAAAATCCCTGTTTTAACAGAGATTTAAAATCAGTAACTTTTGTATTATTATGCAGGTGCAAATTAGGGTATTGCGCAAATTTGGCCCATTCGGCGGCAATAACTTCTCGGGGCAGACGGATAGGAGGAATTAAATTGAGCGCTCCGCCAACGGTAGAATGTTGCTCAAACACTTCTGTTTCAAATCCTAAGGGCAACAATACCGCAGCCGCCCCGATTCCGGCCGGACCGGCACCGACAATGGCAATACGCGTCGCATTTAAATGTGGTTTGCCGGAAACAGGCATAAATTTTTGTTGGCGAGCTCGACGCATAATTTCTGCTTGTACTTGCGGAATTTTTATGGGAGCATCAATATGTTGACGCAAACAAGCGCGCATACAAAATTTGTCCGGACAGACTAAACCGCAAACTTCCCCAAGCGGATTATATGCTGTAATATGGCTTGCCGCCATAGCAATATCAGCGTTTTTGGCGGCGGCAATAAAATCATGCGGTGAGCATTTGACCGGACAAGCTGTTTGGCAAGGTTTAGTTTTACATTGCAGGCATTTTTCGAGCTCAGCCTTAAATTGTGCCGGACTTAAATATGGTGTTGACATTTTAATATCCTCATAAATTAGCTATAAACATCATATTTAAGAAAATTACATAAATTTTCAATCAAAAAAATTCCGTTTATAACTTTAATTTTATTCTTTGTAAATTTTGGGCTTTGCGCTATATTCTATGCATTGTTTAATGCGATTTACTATGAGGAAAAAATGACAGACTTAACGGAAGAAGAATATCTGAAGGGTGAAGAAGAATATAATGCAGATTCAATCAAGGTTTTGCGCGGTTTGGATGCCGTACGCAAAAGACCGGGAATGTATATCGGTGATACCGATGACGGTTCCGGTTTGCATCATATGATTTATGAAGTACTGGATAACTCCATTGATGAGGCATTGGCCGGTTTTTGCGACAAAACAGTTGTTATTCTTAATCCGGACGGTTCGGCAACAATTCGCGATAACGGTCGCGGTATGCCGGTAGATACTCATAAAGAAGAAGGTGTGTCGGCGGCAGAAGTTATTATGACCGAACTGCACTCCGGCGGTAAGTTTGACAACAATTCCTACAAAGTTTCCGGCGGTTTGCACGGTGTGGGTGTTTCGGTGGTAAATGCGCTTTCCACTTGGCTTAAGCTGAAAATTTGGCGCAATGACAAAGAATATATGGCTGAATTTGCCGACGGCAATGTGGTAGAACACGTTCACGTGGTGGCAGATGCGCCGAATCGTCACGGCACCGAAGTTACATTTTTACCGTCGCCGAAAACGTTTACCAATACGGAATTTAATTTTGACACCTTAGAGCGCGCCATCAGGGAAAAAGCGTTTTTGAACTCCGGTGTTTATCTGAAATTGATTGATAACCGCGGTGCCGAACCACACGAGGTCGATTTTCATTATGAGGGCGGTTTGCAAGCATTTGTCGGACACCTTAATAAGTCGAAAGCTCCGTTGCACGAGAATGTTATCCGTATTAACGGCGAAAACAACGGTATTGTCGTTGATGTGGCATTGCAATGGACCAATTCGTACAACGAATCGATGCTGTGCTTTACCAACAACATTCCTCAAAAAGACGGCGGTACACACTTAGCCGGTTTTCGCGGGGCGCTGACGCGTACGTTTAACAGTTATATTCAGGAAAACGGTTTATTGAAGAAGGATAAGGACATTATTACCGGTGAAGATATGCGTGAGGGTTTAACCTGTGTACTGTCAGTTAAGGCACCGGATCCGAAATTCTCATCCCAAACCAAAGATAAGCTGGTTTCTTCGGAAGTACGTCCGGTGGTGGAAAATATTGTCGGCGATAAGCTCAAAGAATGGCTGGAAGAACATCCGGCCGAAGCCAAAATTATTGTCGGTAAAATCGTCGAAGCCGCTTCGGCACGCGAAGCCGCGCGTAAGGCTCGCGAATTAACCCGCCGCAAAGGTGTGCTCGATATTGCCTCTTTGCCGGGAAAATTGGCCGATTGTTCCGAAAAAGATCCGGCACTCTCCGAAGTGTTTATCGTTGAGGGTGATTCCGCCGGCGGCTCGGCCAAACAGGGACGTGACCGTAAATATCAGGCAATTATGCCGCTCAGAGGTAAGATTTTGAACGTAGAGCGTGCGCGTTTCGACCGTATGCTTTCCTCGGCCGAAATCGGGATGATGATTACCGCGTTCGGCACCGGAATCGGCCGCGATGACTTTAATGCCGATAAGTGCCGCTATCATAAAATCATCATCATGACCGATGCCGATGTCGACGGTGCCCACATCAGAACTTTGCTGCTGACATTCTTCTATCGGCAAATGCCGGAGCTGATTCGCCGCGGCTATGTATATATTGCGCAACCGCCGCTGTATAAGGCAAAACGCGGTAATTCGGTGATTTATATTAAGGACGACCGCGAGATGGAAGATTACCTTATTCACGGCGGTTGCGAGGACGGTTATTTGCAGACCGCCAACGGCGAACGTCTGGTCGGACAGGATTTGATTTCGTTTGTGGAAAGCACCAAAAAAGCCAACGCCATGATTAAGGCTCTGACCCTGAAAGCACCGGAAAAAATCATTGAACAAATGGCAATCTGCGGTTTGTTTGACGTTAACGTTTTGAACGATAAAGTGAAGTTAAAAGCCGAAATCGAAAAAATGGCGGCACGTTTGGATACGTTAGAGGCCGAATACGACCGCGGTTGGAAAGCCGAAATCAACGACGAAGGCAGCGTGGTATTCTATCGCGTACTGCGCGGCGTAAAAGAAGAACACGTTATCGGCGCCAACATTTTGGAAAGTCCGGAAGGCAAAATTTTGAACGAAATGCACGATTTCTTGACGGAAAACTTTGCCAAGTCGCTGATTTTATCCACCAAATCTTTGGGCGAAAAACGCGTCGACGGACCGGTCACACTGATGAACGCGGTGACCGCGGCCGGCAAGAAAGGTATTTCCATCCAACGCTATAAAGGTTTGGGAGAAATGAACCCGGAACAGCTGTGGGAAACCACGCTTGATCCGGAAGCACGTTCTTTGTTGCAGGTTAAAATAGACAGCGTGGAAGAAGCCGACGAAGCATTTTCTACTCTGATGGGCGACGTGGTGGAGCCGCGCAAAGAGTTCATTCAGGAAAACGCGCTGAAGGTTCAAAACTTGGATATTTAACGAATTTAGGCAAAAATCGTACGAAGGCACGTCAGCAGGCGTGCCTTTGTTTTTATAAAAATACTTGACTTTTGTCTATTATGAGGGTAATATGTGAGTACAAAGTTTAACTTAATATCCAAACAAGGAGAGTAATTATGGCTAAATCCCCGACCAGAGAAGAAATTTTAGGCGATTCATCTTTAGAAAACTTAAATAATACAGAAAACCTCACACTTGTCTCTATAAAACATGATGCATTGCATGGGTTAGATAATGCTGAAACACTGCATATACATTTGAACCGTGAAACATTAGACGCCTCGTCTAAAACATTGATGCACGAATTACAGCATGCAAAAAATAAACTGCAGGGTAAAATAAGGGTCGACATACCGACTGCGGGAGGTAAAGACAGACAGTCATTTACATGGAATGAGGGAGAAACACCTGAAGCCGTCGCCACAAGAATCAAACGTCGACAACTGCTAGATAGAGCTGTTTACGTTGGGAAAGTCGGACCGGAGAAAAGAGTTGAAGATATATGTGCAGCAATGGTAAAAGTTGCAAATGAACCGATGCTGGGTTCGTCGACCGGCAAAGCGGCAAAAGGCAGTTATATGGGCCATGAATTTGTGGTTGATAAAGGAGCAACAATAGAAGACGCACTGTTTGCATGGAAAGAGCAAGCTTTAATGCCACGATTGCTGAAGCAAATTGAAGAAAAACCGGAATATTATCCGGAAGAGTATGCACATAGGTTAGAAAGTTATGATGATAAGACCAAAATAGATTCTTCCGCTGATTCATATTACGATGCGGCTATGGCAGAAATTTTAGTGACCAAATATCCGGAATATGCCGACAAATTGACAATGTTACAGCTTTTGAATGCCTATGAAAAAAGCGGAAAACAAAATACAGATACCATAGGTAATGTTCTTCGGAACATCACAAAAAAATATGTTTACAAGGTTGAAGAAAAATTTCCACAGACATTGGAAAATGTAATAACTCTAAATATGAATAAAAATAAATTGGCATCGGCATCTGCTTTTACTTCAAGTGAAGACCGGTTTGCTCTTATGCTGCGTATTGCTGATACAGAGCTGAAAATGCTCCGAGAACTCAAACCTGAAGATTTACAATTTGTTTCCGATAATCAACTTGCAGAAGGAAGAAAAATTGCCGCCAGACATAAAGATGCCGGTGATTTTGAAAAAATGTTTACAAATGAATTGATACAGAACAGATTGGCTAAAGGTATTGACCCGCGTGATGAGCGTTAGCTTGCGATAAATCAATAAAAGTTCCCTCGCGCACTTAGCCGAGGGGATTGCCATATAAGCCCAAGACTTATAACAATCTTGTTTAGTTAGGCCGAGGTAATTTTTTTGCGGATAAATTCCAATAACTTTTCCGGTTCGTCCCAAACTACGGCAATCTCTAAAACATTGATACTTTTGTGGTATAATGTTGGAATTTTCACAAAATCTTTGCCGGTTGTATACACTTCAGCGTTCAGTTCTTTGGCTCGGCGCAAAATATTTTCTAATTCTGTTTTGTTATAAAAATGGTGGTCCGGAAAATCAATTGTTTCCATCACATTAAACCCTTGTTGTTGCAATGTATGATAAAATTTTTGCGGATGCCCGATGCCGGCAAAAGCCAACACATTAGCATTTTCTATAGTAGTTTGTACCGGTTCGGTATGACCATAAAATATCGGTAACGCCGAGCGTGTTGTCAAGTTATGCTTATCTTTTCCCAAAATAATCAGCGCATCTGCTCGTTTTATACCATTGGCAAATGTTTCTCTAAGCGGTCCGGCCGGAATTATCTTGCCGTTGCCGATACCGTACTGTCCGTCAAATACCAAAAACGACAGGTCTTTGCTGAGCGTCGGATTTTGAAATCCATCGTCCATAATCACCACATCAGCCCCTTCTTTAATTGCTAATTCAGCCGCGGCATACCTATCGGCATTGATTACAACCGGTGCCTGTTCTGCCAGCAATAACGGCTCATCACCAACATCTTGTGCCGTATGTTTTTTGTTGTTGACCAATACATTTTGCAGTTTTCCGCCATAGCCGCGAGAAACAAAAATCGGGTGATACATTGCACCAATCAGCATTTTGGCCACCGAAATCGCCACCGGAGTTTTACCAGTGCCGCCGGCCGTTATGTTGCCAACACAAATAACCGGCACATTTACTTTTTTAGGTTGATGAAAATGCAACCGCAGTTGTGTTACCAAGCCATAAATTTTACCTATAGGTGATAAAATTTTAGAAGTAAGAGAATTAGATTGCCAATATTTAGGAGTCTTCATTTACCATATATCCCTGAATTTTTTCAACAATTCCATCTAAAACCTTAGCTTCGCCGGTTGCCCAATTATAGGCCAAACTACGCTTGGCTTCGAGCAAATCTTTATTGACTAAAAGTTGATCGACCATATCAATCAGCTCTAAAACATCATTAACCTGAATAATTCCGTCAGCGTGCTTGGCACGGTTCATCGCATCGGTAAAATTATGCATATGCGGCCCGACAATCACGGCATCACGGCAACGTGAAGGCTCCATAAAATTCTGTCCTCCGTGCGGAATCAGCGACCCACCGATAAACACAATCGGGGCAATCTCATACCAAATTCCCATTTCTCCAATAGTATCCGCCACATAAACATCGGTTTTCGCCATAATCGGCTCTCCGGCGGAACGTAATGCCACATTTAGACCATATTCTTGTTCTAACTTCTCTTTGATTTCCGCTCCGCGATTGGGATGCCTTGGCGCAATCAAAGTCAGCAAGTTAGGATGTTTTTGTTGCAATTCTTTTAAGAAACGCCCGATTTTAAACTCTTCATCATTATGAGTAGAGCTTACCAGCCAAAGCGGACGTTTTGCTATTTGCGTCAAAATTTCAGCTTTTTTTGCTTGGTCTACCGGAATCGGCAATCCGGCATATTTTAAATTGCCGAGACACATAGCATCTTTTGCTCCCAAAATGCGTAAGCGGTAAGCATCTTCTTCCGATTGTCCAAGGCACGCGGTAAAGCATCCGAGCAGTTCTTTGATAATATAGTCAAATTGTTGCCAACGCTTAAAAGATTTGTTAGATATCCGTCCGTTAATCAAAATCAGCGGAATATTTTTGCGTTTAATACTTGAAAGCATAGCCGGCCAGAACTCAGATTCAAACCACAAAGCGATTGTTGGTTGCCAATAACGTATAAATCGTGTAGTAAATACCGGATTATCTATAGGCAGATATTGGTGAAACGCGCGTTCCGGCAAACGTTTAGCCATAACCTCTGCCGAAGTTGTGGTTCCGGTTGTAACCATAATATGCACATCTGGATATATTTCAAGTAGGCGGTTAATCAGTGGCAACATAGAAATAGATTCACCGACTGATGCTCCGTGCAACCATATCAGCCTCCCGTTCGGACGTTCTTTTTTGGGACGACCGACACGCTCGTTAAAACGCTTAATATCTTCTTTGCCGATTTTTTTGCGCTTGTCAATATAACGACGAATGGCAATCGGATACAAAATTCTAACCAAAGTATTATACAAACCGATAAACATTTATTTTCCTTCTTTCTGCTTTTCCGGAGATTGATGTTGCTCTTCATAAATTTCCTTACGGCTTTTGCGTGGCCGTTTTCCTTTGGCAATATATGGCAATCCCATTTTTTTATCAAGTTGCCATGTCAGTTCATTTAGTGTATTTTCTACTTTTTGTCGGTATTCTTCCAATTGCTCGGTAGTAGCATCATGCGGAATATATATCGGTTCCGTAATGGCATACATTCCTTTATGAAAAGGCAGTGGAATCAGCATATCGTCCCAACTTTTACTGACGACAATCGAGTCTGCAATGCTGTAGGTAATTCCTAAAATCGGCTTACCTGACTTTTGAGCATAAAAAATCGGGCTCATTGTCAGCTCCATACTCGGACCGCGTGGCCCATCCGGAATAATGGCAATACTGTTACCGTCTTTGAGGTTTTGCATCAGTTCAAGTGCAGCGTCTTTGGCGTTTTTATCACTGGAACCGCTAATATGTCCAATACCGAATTTTTCTAAAATATACATAATCATTCTGCCGTCGCGGTGCGGAGAAACCAACGCATTAAGTTTGCTGCTTTTGTTCCAAAAATACGGCATAATTAAGGTGCGTCCGTGCCAACCGATAATGATTGCGCTACCATCTTTAGCAATTGTTTCATACGTTTCTTTTACGCCGGTTACGGATTGCCAACGTGTGGTCAAACCTACAAATTTCAGATAACAAAAAGCCACACAGCCGATAAACTTTTCGGCGCAAGGATGTTTTATCAGATTTTTAAGCCATTGAGCTTTCATTTTTAGTGATACGTTTGTTCCATAAACAACTTGTTTAAGCACATCATACAATATTTTTTTGTAATTACAATCGCAAAAACCGAGATATCAGGTATTTTTTTACATAAGATGCAGTGAAATTGACGCAAATAAAGTAATTTTATTTATTTTTTAATACAAAAAAGCTCCCGATACAATGTATCAAGAGCTTTAAAAATGTTATCTGCCTAAAAAAAGCGTAAGTTCCATTTGCGCTGTAGGGCGTTGTGATACAGCGGGTCACTCCATTCTTCTCCATAGCCGTCAACAAAGAGCTCATCTCCGGGCTGAAGCATTTGAGCTAAGTTGTATCTATCCTGCTGCCACGTGCTATTGCCGAAAGGAACTTCCAAAGTGAACACTTTGCGTTTGCCATCAAAGAAGTGCTTTCGGTGATACCGAACTTTTAATACAACCGCCACAGGAGTCACATCCTTTTTGACCACCACAGCCTTAAACATGGGTGCGCCTAATTCTACATCTGCCATAATTGTAAAAATTTTAAGGGTTAATAATATCTAACGTATCTTACGACTAGCACGGATAATTGTTTTTGTCAAGAAAAATTGTCGGTTTACAAAAGCAAAAATCCCCGATTGTGCAATCGGGGATATGAGTTGCGTTTTTCAAGAAACAAACTATTCTTGATTATATGCTTTTGCTTGCTTTTTAGCTTCTTCTGAACTTCTGGCAACGTTTACCAGAATCGTTTGCGAAACTTCCGGATGCAAGTTCAATTTTACTTGGTAAATACCTAAATCTTTAATCGGTTTTTCCAAATAAATGTAACGACGTTCAACATTATAGCCGGCTTCTTTAATAGCCGAAGCAATATCGCGAATGGTTACAGAACCGTAAAGCTGACCGGTTTCCGCAGCCTGGCGAATCAGAATAGCGTTAAACCCATTCAAAGAAGCTGCCAATTCGGATGCCTTGCCCAAAAGCTCTTGGTTGTGCAATTCTAATGCCGCCTTTTGTGCTTCAAAATAAGCAATATTGGCATCTGTAGCGCGTAGAGCCTTCTTTTGCGGTAACAAATAGTTACGGGCATAACCGGTTTTAACATTAACCTTATCACCCATACGACCTAATTTTTCTACGTGTTCGAGTAAAATAACTTCCATAGCACCCTCCTACATAGCAACATACGGCAACAAAGCGATATAGCGGGCACGTTTAATGGCGCGAGCCAATTCTCTTTGCTTTTTAGCCGAAACAGATGTGATACGCGACGGAATAATTTTACCTTTTTCCGAAACATAGCGTGAAAGCAATTTAACATCTTTATAGTCGATTTTCAGCGCATTTTCGCCGGAAAACGGACAAGATTTTCTTTTAAAAAATGATTGTTTAGTCATTGTTCAAACTCCTTTAAGCCTCAGCAACAGCGGAATCTTCTTCCACTTCTGCCGTTTCGTTGTTGAATTCTTCAACTTTGACCGTCATATAACGAATAACATCTTCGTTGAGGCGGATAAGTCTTTCATATTCAAAGATTGCTTTTGCCGGAGCAACAATGTTTAACAAAACATAGTGACCTTTGCGGTTTTTCTTAATGCGATAAGCGAGATTTTTTAAACCCCAGTTATCAACTTTTACAACCTCGCCGCCTTCTTTTTTAATCACTTCGCTCAAATCAGAAACGAGAGAATTAACTTGCGCGGCACCGAGATCCTGACGTGCAATCAGCACGCTTTCATAGTTAGCCATATTTTAATATCTCCTTATGGATTACTCAACAAATGGCAGATATTGCGGCATTTTTGACACACTATCCGCCGGTTAATGTATAGCCGAATGATATTCCATCCGGCAAGGGACAAACGCAAATATACACGAATTTGCGGCAAATGCAAGCATTTTTTTGGAGCAAAAATATTTTTGTAAACTAAAAACAGAAAACAAACTATGACTTGATTTCTGAGAATACTATTGCTAATATTCAAAAGGCTATCAACGATAAACATCTGAAATTACTAAATAATTACTTAATTGTAATGCACTTTTTGATGTCCTGCTGTTCGTTTAGCAACTTTAATCATATAAATAATATTAAATAAATCGCCGCGGAACCAATTCCTACCAAAATCCTTATAAAACAATAACTTAACGAACAAATTATTTTAAATAAGAATTGGCTAATGGTTTAAAAAAGTGTGGAATAACAATGGGTTAGCTGTGCAAAAGTTATAGTAAAATCAATAACATAACATTTGGCACAAAATTGGCACAGTGGTGATTTTTTTGCTTTACTTTTGAAAATGTGTATGCTATATATGGCCTTGTTTTTGGGGTTGTAGCTCAGTTGGGCGCG